>CAYOVC010000081.1:0-9491 GCA_964407305.1 uncultured Bacteroidaceae bacterium
GGTTTAAGTCCAATATGCTTTAATGCCTCCATATTTGCTGTAAATATCCATGCATCTGATCCAGGGAATTTGTGCTTCAGAACAGTGCCGATTCCGTTGTATAAACCTTCGATATTACCTGCATCCAACCTTTCTCCATAAGGAGGGTTCATAATGATCTCTGAGGGAGTATCATTATTTGGGGATTTAAGAAAATCGGATTTTTCTATTATCAAAAGATCTGAAAGTCCGAGTGAACGAGCGTTCCGCCTGGTTATCCTGATGGCCTCACGTTCAATATCAGATGCCATTACCGGGTAAGCCGGCTTCTCCGGTTCAGGCATTCCTTCCAGCAACCTTCTGAATAACAGTTCGTCATAGCCACACCAATATTGAAAAGCATAATCCCGGCCGGTTATTCCGGGATAAATATTGGCTGCAATCATGGCTGCCTCAAGGGCAATCGTTCCTGAGCCACACATCGGATTCAGCAGTGGTCTGTCACCCTTCCAACCTGTAAGTTTAATAAGCCCTGCTGCCAAAACCTCACTCATAGAGGCTGTATGCATCTCCTTTCGGTACCCCCGTTTATGCAACGACGTCCCCGAACTGTCAAGTGAGATAATAAAATCTCTTTCCTGCACATGCACATTGATCCTAATCTCAGCATTTTTCAGGTCTACTGAGGGACGCAGGGAAGTTTTTTTTCTAAACTGATCAACAATTGCATCCTTTATCTTAAGTTCAATGTAGTGACTGTTCCTGAATATCCTTGAAAAAACAACCGCGTCTATTGCAAACGAATTTTTATAAGTCAAATACTCTGACCAGTCAATCTCCTGGACCTTTTTGTAGAGCACATCCTCGTTCACAGCCCTGAATTTCGAGACTGGCATCAGGATACGGAGTGCCGTCCGTAAATAGAGATTTGCCTTATACATCATTGAAACAGATCCTGAGAAATCAACCCCCCTATTTACCTGATTAATGTCCGAGGCACCCAGGGCAGCAAGCTCCCCTGCAAGCACATCCTCCAGTCCCCTTAATGTTTTGGCATGAAATTTTATCACGATGATGCTTTATTGATCAAATCTTTAACAGCAAAGATAGCGTTCCTGAAACGATCTTCTCCCTCTCCACGAATAATTCTGTATGGCAGTTCAAATGTTTCAAGATTGCTTTTGTAAATCTCGAACAACCTATATCTCATCTCCCCTCCATTCTCCCTTAACGGATCGGGTATCCAGGGTATATCGGGTGCACAAAGCAGGTATAGATCAGTTTCAACTGTTCTAATCTCCCTGGCGATCCAATCTGTATCTGCTTTGAAAACCAGTTCCAACCAGACCTTTGTGATTATTAAACCTGTATCAAAGAACACAATTTCGTTGGGGTACTTGCTCTCTTTGAATTGAACAATCTGCTTTCGGGCAATGACTTCTACATCCCTTTCCGTATAAGGTCTTCCAAGACCGGCGATATATCCCCTGGCGTACTCCGGAACAGCCCTGCCCCCGAAATGTCCGGTCAGCTTTTCAGTCAGAACGCTTTTTCCGGTCGACTCAGGTCCTGATATAACAATCCTGAAATCCATTAGCCTTTAAGTGCCTTTTTCCATTGTATAAATCCGACTATCGCCATCGTTGTATAGATCGCAAAAAGCACCGTTGTAGGGTATAATCCCCTGTGGATGTAAAGGCCCAAAGATACCAGATCTATTATGACCCAGAGAATCCAGTGCTCAATGATCTTTTTTGTAAGCATCCACGTTGCCACGATACTTCCTGAAGTGGTAAATGCATCCCAGTAGGGGACAGGCGAATCAGTGAATTGGTCAAGCAGGTAACCCATAACCAGGAATAAAAAAAAGAAAATGGTTATTAGTATAAGTCCCCTGACCATTCCTGCCCTGACTACAGGCATGCCCTGTTGATCCTGTCCGCCTGCCTTCGACCAGGTGATCCAGCCATAGATACTGATAAAAAAGTAATAGATATTCAACCCCATATCAGCATAAAACTTTGTCTGGAAAAATACGAAAACATAGAGTACCGCACCCAGTATCCCGACCGGCCAGAGAAGTATGTTCTGCCTGATACTAAGCAGCAGGTAAATGATGCTCAAAAGAGCACCGAGCAATTCGATATAATTCTCAGCCAGCCACTCAGACATGAATATTCAAACGTTTCAAAGCTTATCAACATAGTATTCCGGGTTCTTGAGTATCTCCCGGGCCTTTAGAAAAACAGGATCAGACTCATTATAGATCTCATAAAAATGTTCCGTCTCCCACAGATCCCTGGCCACATATGACCGGAAAATTAGTTTTATTCTTTCTCCTGACCTCTGCCAATCCTCTTCAGTAAAGGTTACACCTTCCTGCTCAGCGAAAGAAATCAGATCGTCCATCTCAGCTTCCGGATCAAACATCTCATTAAAGTCGCTAAAATCCTTAAATCTCATCTCAAGCGAGGGTCTGTTCATATCCACAAATTGTAATACAAAGCGGTTCAGAATCCCCCTACTGATCAATTTTCTGTAGTATTCTGAATATGAAGTTGTATCGATAGGAACGAAATAATCAGGCATGATTCCTCCTCCACCATACACTACCCTCTCCTTTAACATTGTCTTAAAACTCAGTGAATCAGGAAAGAATATGCTGTCAGAATTGTTCAGTTCACCACTGTTATACCGGTTAATGATATCGAGCGCATAATCCTCATAACCATCTTCATAAGGCTTTTGTATCAACCTTCCGGTAGGGGTGTAATACCGGGCAATCGTCAATCGCATCTCTGAACCATCACTAAGTCTGAACGGTTGCTGCACAAGTCCCTTACCAAAGGATCTTCTGCCCACAAGCACCCCCCTGTCCCACTCCTGAACGGCTCCGCTGACAATTTCGCTGGCAGAAGCCGAGTTTTGATCGATCATTATCACCAGTCTTCCCTCTTCAAACAGCCCTTTCGAGGTAGCAGTATAATCTCTCCTCGGCACTTTATCTCCTTCTGTATATACGATTTGTCGTCCCCTGGAAAGAAACTGGTCTGCCAGTTCAATGGCAATTCTGAGATATCCTCCCCCATTACCGCTCAGATCAAGGATCAGGCTCTCCATGCCCTTCTGCTGAAGCTCTTTCAGTGCAGATTCAAATTCATTTGCCGTTGTTTGCGAAAACCTGGAAAGCTTAATGTAACCTATATTATTACCGGTCATATATGCAGCATCCAGGCTGTAGACCGGGATTTTATCCCGCTTGATAGTAAAATCAATCTTCCTGCCGGTTGATCTTCTCAGGACCGTAACATCCACCAGGGTTCCTTTATCTCCTTTCAATCTTTTTTGAACTCCGGCATTGGTGATCCCTATACCTGCAACATTTTCCCCGTCGACCCGGATAATCCGGTCGCCTGCCATAATTCCGACACGCTCAGAGGGTCCGCCCTGGATTGTACCAACAATAAATATTGTATCATTAAGAATATTAAAGGAAACTCCGATCCCTTCGAACTCTCCACTCAACTGCTCACTCATCTGCTTTAACTCCTCTGCATTGATGTAGGAGGAGTGTGGATCCAGTTCATGCAGCATCTGGACAATGGTCTTCTCGACAAATGCTGCTTCATCGATCGAATCCACATAATAATTGGTCACCTTATTCATCACCTCCATTAACTTCAGTCCGTTCAAATCAAACTGGCCATTCACGTGCTGAACGCTAAGCATCAACAAAAGTGCAAATGTTGTCCTGAAAAAACTTTTCATAACCGCTACCTTTCTATTCCTTTAATGTATTAACCTTATCAGCACGGAATTGTTGTGCTCACTCCCATTCAATTGTAGCCGGGGGCTTGGAACTTATATCGTAAACCACCCTGTTGATCCCTTGTACCTTGTTGATGATATCATTAGAAACCTTGCTGAGAAAACTGTCCGGCAGATGGGCCCAGTCGGCAGTCATACCATCTGTTGCAGTAACTGCACGGAGGGCCACCACATATTCATAGGTTCTTTCGTCGCCCATCACCCCGACAGACTGCACGGGAAGAAGCATTACACCTGCCTGCCAAACCCTGTGGTACAAACCATATTCCAGCAACCCGCTGATAAATATATGATCCGCCTCCTGCGCCAGTCTGACCTTTTCCGGTGTTACCTCACCCAGCACCCTAATACCGAGTCCCGGACCCGGGAAAGGATGGCGCTTTAAAATATGGGAGCCGATCCCAAGTGTCTGTCCAACCCTTCTCACCTCGTCCTTAAAAAGCAACCGCAAAGGTTCAACAACACGCAGGTTCATTTTATCAGGTAATCCGCCTACATTGTGGTGCGACTTAATTGTTACTGAAGGACCGTTCACCGAAACTGACTCGATCACATCAGGGTAGATCGTGCCCTGGGCAAGCCACCCTATATCTTCAAGTTTTTTCGCCTCCTCTTCAAAAACATCAATAAAATTCCGCCCTATACTTTTTCTTTTTGCTTCAGGATCAGCTACACCCTTCAGATCATCGAGGAACCTCTTCTTTGCATTAACCCCGATAACATTAAGTCCCATATCCTTGTATGAATCAAGCACTGTTTCAAACTCATGTTTCCGCAGCAATCCGTTATCCACAAAAATGCAGGTAAGCTGATCGCCAATTGCACGGTGAAGCAGCATTGCCGCCACGGAGGAGTCAACTCCACCTGAAATCCCAAGTACCACATTGTCGCTTCCCAGCTTCCTTTTCAATTCAGAAACTGTAGCCTCTATGAAAGATTCAGGGGTCCAGTCCTGGTGACAACCACAAATTTTGCGAAGAAAATTACCAAGGATCCTGATCCCTTCCGTGGTATGGTACACTTCCGGGTGGAACTGTAATCCGTAGGTTTTTTCTCCTGCCACGGCATATGCCCCTACCTCAATGTCCGCAGTTCCGGCAATAACAATGTAATTCGCAGGGAGTGTTTTTATTGTATCGCCGTGCGACATCCACACCTGGGTCTGCAAGGGCACATCCTGTAATAAAAGATCTCTGCTATCAATATTTGTCAGGCGTGCCCGTCCATATTCACGTGAACCAGAGGCCGCCACTTCACCACCAAAAAAATGGGCCAGGTACTGTGCACCATAACAGATTCCAAGAAGCGGAAATCGTCCTTTTATGGAGGATAAATCGGGAATTGGCGCATCTTCATCCCTTACAGAGAAAGGACTTCCGGATAAAATAAAGCCTTTTACATCTTCACCTGGTTCAGGAAAAGCATTATAGGGATGGATCTCACAATAGACATTGTTTTCACGAACTTTTCTAGCTATCAGCTGCGTATACTGGGACCCGAAATCAAGAATAATAATTTTCTCTGTCACTTCTCTTGTTGTTTTTAAAAGCGTAAAATTAGCACATTTTATATGTTCACGAAGGATGGAAAAAAATAATTGCCCCAACAAGCGGCACATTTTCTCCCAAGGTTATTCCTGCCTTCCCTGCCGCACCAGATCAACAGCATATCTGTCGCCATCACGAACAGCCACTGTATTGGAAAAAACAGATGCCGCCTCCTGAACAAACAGTGCATCATCTTTATACCTGGTGGAAAAATGGCCAAGCAGCAATTTTCCGGCATCTGCCTCCCTGGCAAACGCTGCCGCCTCTTTTGCAGTAGAGTGAAAAGTCTGCCTTGCCAGATCCTTATCCTTCTCCAGAAATGTGGCCTCATGAAACAGCAGGTCAACACCCTTTAACTGGTCAGGAACCTGGTTCATCTTTGCTGTATCAGAAATATATGCATAGGATCGCTGCTTGAACGGGGCAAGGGTTAGGTCGCTGTTTGGTATAATCTCACCGGAAACTGTGACAAAATCCCTTCCCTCTTTAATATTTTTAATATCCTCCACCCCCAAACCGTAACGTTCAATTTTTGATTGTTCAATATTTAAAAGCTTTTGTTTCTCCCTGAAGAGGTATCCATAGGTCTCTGTCCTGTGCAACAGCTTCAGGGCTGTCACCTCAGATTTAGAATCCTCATAAACAATCAGCTTGTCCTCAGAACTATGGTACATGATTGGGTATGGAAGCGGACCAAAAAAAACCCGATGTGTTTCTATCATCTCCTCCAGGGCAGCCGGTCCATAAAGGTGCAACGGAACCTTCCTTCCCATCAGTCCGAGGCTTGATAACAATCCGAAAAGTCCAAAAACATGATCGCCATGCAGATGAGAGATGAAGATGTGGTTGATCCGTGCGGGACTTAGCCTGAATCTTCTCATCTGGATCTGCGTACCTTCTCCGCAATCGATCAAAAAAAACCGCTCATTCATGTTCAATAAATGAGCGGCTGATGATCGTTTCGAGGTCGGCAGTGCAGAACTGCTACCCAAAATTATCAATTCAAAAGACACGAATAAGGTCCCTGTACTTTATTCAGCTTCCCTGATCATTTTCTCCGCCTCTTCAACGGTATCAGCGATATTCAATACTGTATCAAGCTGGGAAATGGTAATGAGTCTTTCAACTGCATCATTCAGACCGGCCAGTACAAATGTACCGCTGGAATTTTTACACAGGCGGTTGGCAACCAGAATCGCACTAAGACCCGAAGAATCGCAGTATTTGCAATTTTCCAGATCCAGCACAATGTTCTTTTCACCGTTACCGGAAACAAGTACCAGCTCCGATTTCAAAGTCGGGGCAATATGCGTGTCCAACTTTTCTTCCAATACTTTGATCAAAGTATGATTTTCAAACTTGTCAATTTTGAACTCCATAAGCTGAAATTTTTGTTAAATATACATTATTTCTTTTTCTCAGCCTTATTCTTTTCATCCTCTTCCATCTCATTCTTCAGTGCAGCCAGGTCAGAAATATCTCCAAGTGTTGTCTTTTCAAGGTTGCTCTTGATCTTTTTTGCTGTTTTTCTGGTATCAGTAGCAGCTGATTTCTTATCCTGCTTACCTGATGCCTGCCTGTTTGCATCTTCATGAATTCGGCTATGAGACAAGATAATCTTTTTTGCGGACTTATTAAACTCTATCACCTTAAAAGATAACTTTTCATCCTGTTTTGCAGGAGAACCATCCTCTTTAACCAGGTGTTTTGGCGTAACAAATCCCTCAACTCCATAAGGTAATGCAACAACTGCACCCTTATCCATCAATTCAATGATCGTTCCTTCGTGAATTGAATCCAGTTCAAATACTGTCTCAAACACATCCCATGGGTTCTCTTCAAGCTGCTTGTGGCCGAGGCTTAAACGCCTGTTCTCAGCATCAATCTCAAGCACAACTACTTCAATGTCAGCACCAATAGAAGTAAATTCTGCCGGATGCTTAACTTTTTTCGTCCACGACAGATCTGAAATATGGATTAATCCGTCAACCCCTTCTTCTATTTCAACGAACACTCCGAAGTTAGTAAAGTTACGAACTTTTGCAGTATGTTTTGAACCTACAGCAAATTTTTCGTGCACTTTTTCCCAAGGATCTTCCTTCAACTGCTTAATGCCAAGCGACATCTTCCTCTCTTCCCTGTCAAGGGTAAGGATAACTGCTTCCACCTGATCACCCACATTCATAAACTCCTGGGCACTTTTCAAATGCTGGGACCAGCTCATCTCAGAGACGTGAATCAGTCCTTCAACTCCGGGAGCGATTTCAATAAAGGCTCCATAGTCGGCCATCACAACCACTTTTCCGGTAACTTTATCACCAACCTTAAGATTTTCATCAAGTGAATCCCATGGATGCGGTGTGAGTTGCTTCAGTCCGAGAGCAATACGCTTCTTATCATCATCAAAATCAAGAATTACCACATTCAGTTTTTCATCCAGGGAAAGAATCTCCTCAGGATGGTTTACACGTCCCCAGGAGAGATCTGTAATGTGAATAAGTCCGTCAACACCACCCAGATCAATAAAGACACCATAGGATGTAATATTTTTAACCGTACCTTCAAGTACTTGACCCTTCTCAAGTTTCGCGATAATCTCCTTCTTCTGTTGCTCAAGCTCCTCTTCGATCAGGGCTTTATGCGAGACAACTACATTTTTGAATTCCTGGTTGATTTTAACCACTTTGAATTCCATTGTTTTGTCAACATAAGCATCATAATCCCTGATCGGTTTCACATCGATTTGTGAACCCGGGAGGAAAGCCTCAATGCCAAATACATCTACGATCATACCACCCTTGGTGCGGCACTTGATATAACCTTTGATCACTTCGTCCTGTTCCAATGCCTGGTTTACACGGTCCCATGAACGCATGGCACGCGCCTTTTTGTGCGAAAGGACCAGCTGTCCCTTTTTGTCTTCCTGACTCTCAACATATATCTCCACTGTATCTCCCACTTTCAGGTCGGGATTATAGCGGAACTCGTTGATGGAAACAACACCTTCTGACTTAAACCCGATATTGATAACAACCTCCCGTTTGTTCATGGAGATCACTGTGCCATCAATCACCTCGTTCTCAGAAATGGTGGAGAGTGTTTTATTATACATCTCCTCCAACGTCTTCTGATTTTCAGAAGTCTCCTCGAGTACATCAGCCTCATAAACGTCCCAGTCGAAATCAACGTTGCCTGTTGTATCGTCCGACCGGACAGCAGCCTCTTTTGGCTTGGCTTCGGGTTCGTCTTTGGTTTCGGGTTCGTCTTTGGCTTCGGGTTCGTCTTTGGCTTCGACAGATTCGGGTGCACTTGATTCTTCAGCGGCAGTAACATCAACC
Organism: uncultured Bacteroidaceae bacterium; assembly: GCA_964407305.1. Lineage (GTDB taxonomy): Bacteria > Bacteroidota > Bacteroidia > Bacteroidales > M55B112. The sequence goes on from CAYOVC010000081.1 coordinate 8,693, forward strand.
ATTTGTACCTCTTCATCCTTTGCAAGCGCTTCGGCAGCTGCCTGCTGTTGTTCCAGATCATTTGCTGTCTGTGCAGCTGAAACTTCTTCGACTTTTTTCTCTGGTTTTACATCCGGAACGTCCTGAACAACCTCATCCTTTTCTTCCGGTTCAGTAACTTCACTTTTTTCATCCTCCTTGGCAGGAGTGGATGCATTCGTCATTTCGTCGTTTTTCTCAACGCCATGTTCTGTTTTTAATTCTTCGTTCAAAGCTTCTTTTTCTTTTTCAGTCATTAGATAAAATGTTTAAATTTAATAAGTTAGACATTATAATTATTTAAATCAAGCCGCAAAGTTAAGTTTTTTCGACTAAAATCCCTAATTATCAGAAAAATATACAAAAGATAAATCAGACATGCAAGATGCTTTACAACAAATATTAAAATGACCTGACCGTATTGTATGAAAAACTCTAACTTTACAGCTTCATAAAAATCAATTGTTGAGATATGAAAATTGCAGTCATCGGAACAGGCTATGTCGGATTGGTATCCGGGACCTGTTTTGCAGAAACGGGTATCCAGGTCACCTGTGTGGATATTGACAGAAAGAAGATCGAAAAGCTGAAAAAAGGGGCAATTCCGATCTACGAACCAGGTCTGGAGAGACTCGTAAAAAACAACCTGGAAAAAAAACGTCTCTCTTTCTCGACCAGTCTGAAAGATAGCATTGTCGATTGCGAAGCTGTTTTCATTGCTGTAGGCACCCCACCTGATGAAGATGGGAGCGCAGACCTACAATATGTACTTGAAGTAGCC
>CAYOVC010000082.1:0-9333 GCA_964407305.1 uncultured Bacteroidaceae bacterium
GTTCCATAACCTTTAAAATACACATTATCAATTGATTAAACAAGTTATTTTTTATCTTTTTTTGCACAAATCACTCAATATAGGTTACAGATTTTGAAGTTTATGAATTAATCAGGCTAAAGAATCACTACTTTCTCAATGCGTACTTTGCCGTTGTTGTTCAGTCTTACAACATAGATACCGTCATTCAGTCCGACTGTAAACCGGGTAGTATTCAGTGTACTGTTCTTCACCAGTCTTCCATTGATGGTAAAAATGCTTACCCCGGCATCTACCGGCTGGGCTGCAAGCTCAATATTCAGCATGCCCTCTGCACCATAAATTTTCGCTGCAGCGGCACCAGCAGTTCCAACAGAGGAAGTCTGGATCAGACCATCAGCGATAGTAAACGCCCTGGGTACCGGGAAAGAGCTTCCCTCGTAGGCGCCATCTACAGCCTGAATGCTCCACTCGTAATCTCCGTCGGGAAGATCATACAACGGCCACGACAGGCTGTTGTCAACATTCCCCAATCCGGTCACTTTTCTTACTCCCGTTGCCAGGTCAGCTTCCGGGTTGAAGAGCCACTTTCCGTTGGTCACATCCTTCAGGTAGAGGCTGTAGGTAAGCGCTGCAGCAGGAGTCTCGCCATCGGTTCCAGCGTCCCATGCAAACAAAAATCCGCCTCCTTCAATATTTCCTTCCTGCAGGTTGGAGGGTGCTCCCGGAACTGTATTTGCTGTGGCCATATCGTTAAAGATCACACCGGCCACCCTTCTTTCAAACAGACCGCTGAATCCGGAAAGTACAATATCGATCTTGTGGTCATTGTTGAAATCACCCACTTCCAGGTCGCTTTCAGAAACCCCGGGCATCTGTTCACTGTCACTCCAGCTGTGACGCACATAGGTAAAGTTGGCAGCATCGGTACACTCCATGATGATGGTCACCTGTCTGCCTTCTGAATTGCTCCAGCCGGTTAATACAATATCGGCATCCCCGTCGTTGTCAAAATCGGCAAACCGGGCACCGCCGCCAACACTGATCTGGCGGTATTCTCTGAATGTTGCGGCTTCCTCGAGCACACCATTGTTGTTCTTATACAACCTGTAAATATCGGAGCTTGCCTCACCATCTGCACCCCCATCGCCATTCAGCAACAGGTCGAGGTTGCCGTCGGCATCCACATCAAACCAAGTGGCTGAGCCATAGCCCTTCTCGATCATATTGGGCTGGTCGCCGGCAGAAAATCCTCCAAACAGGTCGTTGATAAATACCGCGCTGAAACGGCCGGAAATGTTTTGTTCCCAGCCGCAGGTTAAAAAGATGTCGAGATAGCCATCGTTATTGAAATCTATCACATTGGCAAACGGATCAACAAAATCATAGGAAGCAAATGAGGTATTGTCTTTTGAAAAGGTTCCGTCGGCATTCTGAAAATAAATCGCACAGGAACCGGCACCGTTACCGAAGAAGTAATAATCCATCAATGCATCATTGTTCAGATCCGCGAATCCGCTCGTGGGAGCCACCTGTCCGATCTCCAGGGTCTCATCCAGGGTAAATTCTCCGGTACCGTCATTCAATGCAATGCCATTTGTATTGGTGGAGCCTCCTGGCAACCAACCATTGAAGATAAAATCAATGTCTCCATCGGCATCAATGTCACCATGATCAATGCATGCTAGGAAACCGGGGGCGATTACGTTCGGATCCGTATACTGGCTGAACGTTTTATCGCCATTGCTGAAGAAGATGCCCTCAGTGACTTTTCCCATTCCGTCGCCACTGATCAGGATATCCAGAGTGCCATCGTCATTAATATCCACCACGGCTGTTGCAGCATGCTGCACATCCATTGTGTCGGTCGTACTCCCAACCGTGAGGGCGACGAACTCCTGAGCTGACAGCTCGGCGACCAGCATCATTAAGCTGAATACAGTAAAAATATTTTTCATAATCGTACATAGTTTAAGTTAGACATTTATTGTAATCAATTTTTTTCTCTGGCATGACGAATCATTATTTGAAATAGGGACCTTCCTGCAGTGAGGTGCTGGGCACGTCACCTTCAATACAATCCAGGTAGGGCCACCCATCCGCATCCCACCGGATCTTATCCAGCATCAGGGGCCGCCTGGTAGCTCCTCCCGGCAGGTAAGGATTATCCAGCTCAACGGCATGGTAGAGGAACCACTCATCCCCGTTGTCGTCGACGATGATCTCGCCATTATGACCGGGGCCCACAAACTTGATTCCATCACCTTTCAAAAACAGGGTTGCAGGAACGCCCTGCACGGAGATATCCCTCCCCTCCTTGTCGAAATATGGGCCTTTGATATCCGCTGACCGTGCGATCATCACCCTGTATTTGCTGTCGGGTCCGTCACAGCAGTTGCCTGAGGATCCGAAGAAATAGTAGTAGCCATCTTTTTTATAGATGTAGGTGGCCTCAAACATATTCCCGCCGATCCTGAATTTGTCGCCGACAAACCCGTTGATATCCCTGTTGAGTTCAATGCCATAGATTCCCCGGAAACTTCCCCAGAAAAGGTAGAATTTCCGGTTCCGTCCCTCGCCTTCGTAATAGAAAAAGGGATCGATGCTGTTTCCCACATTGGTGGATTCCGAATCAAGAAATTTTCCCTGGTCGGCAAACGGACCCAGTGGAGAAGAAGCCGTGGCCAGTCCGATACCCGGGTTGCTGTCGCCCCAGGTCGAGAGGCTGTAAAAAAGGTAATACTTTTCATTGTAGAAGGACACATCAGGCGCCCAGATACCTCCCTCCTTCCAGCTGGGCTTGGTTGCAAAAGCATCCCCCACATATTCCCAGTTCACCAGGTCTCGTGATTTGACGATCGGTGTTACCCGATGAATGCCTTCGAACCAGGTATTTTCAGTGCCATACGCATAAAACCAGTTGTCTTTTCCCCGCACGACGGTCGGGTCGGCCAGATCGGGAACAAAAACCGGATTTGTATAGGTGGGTATGCTGTCCAACGGATCGGTCCAGATCAGCACCTCGTCTGTATCCTGGTCACAGGCGATGGTTCCTGCCAGCAGGAGAAATATTCTGAATAGCAATGTGATTGATTGTTTCATAGGTTTCATTTTTTTCAATACATACTTTGCCGTTACACTATTGTCCGTTGTACTTTTCCCATATAGTGACCAGTCTCAGCGATTGGTCCCCGGACGCTTAATACCCCGGATTCTGTTCCAGTCCCTGAACCAGCGGGATTTCCCTGTACGGGATCGGGAAACGGTTATGGGTGCCGATTTCAAAATTCTCAAACTCCGCATCCCTGGATATCAAATAGTTGATATCTGTCTGGTTTTCAAGCATCCCCCAGCGTTCAAGATCGAACCACCGGGTATTTTCACTAGCAAGTTCGAGCATCCGCTCATGTTTGATCTGTTCCCGCATCAGATCCTGGTTGTTACCAATTCCGGTAAACACGGTGGAGTTTTCCAAGTCAGGAAGCCCCACCCTCGACCGCACCAGATTGATGTAGTCGTATGCGTCTCCGGTACGTCCCAGCTCATTGAGGACTTCGGCATACATCAGGTAGACATCAGCTAGGCGCACCACCCGGATATTGATGCCTGAATTGTAATCCTCATCGGTCCGGATATCGTAGTTCGTGAACTTCTTCCAGTAGATGGCATTGCGGTCAAGGCCCCAATCATCCCATGTCTTGCCATAAAATTGTTCACCCGGATTTTCCGGATCGTAATAGAAGAAGGTATGTTTCAGCCTGGGATCGGGATCCCCTGAGGTTGAATTTTCCAGCAGGAAGTCGTTAAAAAGTGACTGGCGCGGATCGGCATCGACCCAGGCAACTCCATCGACCTGCAGGCCCATGAACTTCTGACGTCCCCCCCCCAGGTCGGTACCGGCCTGCCGTCCGAAGGCAAACTGGACCTCGAACACCGATTCGCTGTTGTTTTCGTTGGCAGCGGTGAAGTTGTCCATATACTCCGGCACAAGGCTGTAAAGGAGTTGACCGTTCAGCCCTTGCATGTTGATCACGGTCTCCAGTTCCACGAGCGCACTGTCCCATTCATGCAATTGCATATACACTTTGGCCAGCATTCCCCTGGCAGCGCCTTCTGTTGCCCGGCCCAGGTCGTTCGGGTTCGCGTATTCCACCGGCAGCAGTTCTGCCGCAGCGGTAAAATCTTTTCCGGCCTGTCGGTAGAGGTCTTCCTGTTCGCCGATCACAGGTGCTGCGCCTCCGGCAAAAGAGGTGGTCTGGATGGGTCCCCTTCCGAAGACACCTGCAATATTAAAGAAATGCACCCCTCTCAGGAACAGTGCCTCACCGATCACCCGTTCCCGCAGTCCCGGATTCATTTCCGCATCTGGTGCATTGTCGATCACCTGGTTGGCCCAGAAAATTCCCTTGTACAAGTCGAGCCAGGGAAAGAAAATCCCTTCGGCAGCAGCATCGTTATAAGAACCCGTTTCAAAGTTCGAATAAGAAACGAAATGTGGGTTGGGACTGTGGCTCCAGCCTTCGTCAGACCGGGAAGTGTATAAAATATGCAGCCACCGCCCATATGTTCCGTTGAAACGAAGCGGCCTGTAGGTTGCGTTGATCCCGTTCATGATCTCCTCTTCTGTTTGCCAGTAGGTCGCTGATGACTGTTCGTTCGGATTGGTCCTTTCCAGGAAATCCTCGGAACAGGAGGAGGCGATGATCAGCAGCAGTATGATGATAATATTCTTCATGGTCATGATTAAAAGTTTAGTTGTAGTCCGGCAAGATAGGTCCTTACAGGTGGAAAATGTCCAGAGTCGTTTCCTTTTCCGAATACGCTGCCACCCGATATCTCCGGGTCAAACCCCGAATAGCTGGTAATGGTAAACGGGTTCTGAACGCCCAAATAAACTCTGAAATTCTCAGAACCACCTTCAGTACCAAAAAGGGTTTCCGTGGGAATGGTATATCCAACCTGCAGGTTTTTTAGCCGTATATAGGAACCATCCTCGATCCACCGGTCGGTATTGGCCTTGGCATTGTCGTTCGGTCCGATCAGCGCCCTGGGTGTGGTAGTGGAATGGTTTTCTTCCGTCCATGGTTCAAGGTCCTTCGGATAATTGGCCACGTCATCCATACGCTCCAGCCAGAACCGGCCGTCATTATAGATCTTGTTGCCATACATGCTGGTAATAAAGAGCGTGAAATCGAACTGTTTGTATCCTCCTGAAAGGCGCAGGGCTGCTTCCATTTTTGGAAGTGGGGAACCCACATACTGACGGTCGTCGTTATTGATCAGGCCATCGTTGTTGTGATCCTCGTAGCGGATATCACCCGGCCGCGCATCAGGCTGGATCAGCACGGTTGAGGTCTCCCCCGTAATGCTGTCGGTCAGTTGGATGGCGTGTGCGTAGACCTCCTCAATGTCCTGGAAAATGCCATCGGTCTTTATTACGTAGAAGTCGCCGATCGAACGGCCTGCTTCCGAACGGTTCACATTATTGATCCCCGCCTCGCGGAAGCTGTCGCCCAGTTCCAGTACCACGGTATTGATCGTGGAAAGGTTCAGGTTGGCATCGTACCAGAAATCACCCTTTTTCTGCCGGTACCCGATGTTCAGTTCCACCCCGGTATTCCTGATCTTCCCATAATTGGTCCAGGGCGTGATATCGGTACCATCGGTCCAGCTTGTGGGGATCTGGACCAGGAGGTCGCTCGATACGGAATTAAAGCATTCCACCGCTCCGTACAATTTGTTGTTAAACAGCCCGAAGTCGAGTCCCACATTAAACGTAGCCCTGGTTTCCCACTTGATGAACGGATTTTCCCGCCCCTTCTGAATGGCACCGCTGAAATAGGCCTGGTCCTCCCCGAAGATCCCTCCTTCACTGACATTGATATAAGTGGTGTAATCGTAATTCCCCAGTGCCTGCTGGTCCCCGATCACCCCATAACTGGTTCTGAATTTCAGGTTGTTGACCACGTTCCGGGCGCCACCGAAAAAGTCTTCTTCGCTGATCCTCCAGCCGAAGGATCCCGACGGGAAATTTCCGTACCTGTTCTCGGCACCGAACCTGGAGGAGCCGTCGCGACGAAAATTCAGCTGGAAAAGGTACCTGTCGCGGAACGAGTAGTTGACCCTGGCCAGGTGGGAGATCATGGCATGTTCATAGTCGGTGCCAGTTACATTTGGTTCTGTATCACCCGAACTAAGCACCCAGTAGCCTTCCACGATATCAAAGACGCTGCCTGACATCCCTTTCCCGATGGTTTCCTGGGTGGTAAAACCCAGTAATCCGTCAATCCTGTGCTCACCGGCTACCTTGTTGTATTCCAGGGTATGCTCCAGGAGGTAGGAAGAGTAATCGCCCCTGTTCTCGTAGATACTGTTTTCGTATGAGGAGGCAGAAAGGTATCTGATCTGGTTGTACACATGTTTTTCCCTGTCGTGCCAGGTGAAATATTCCAGCCCTGCATTGAGGCGGTATTTCAGGAAGGAGAACAGTTGCAGTTCAGCAAAGACGTTCCCCATCACACGATTGCCGGTCTCGATCCTTTCCAGGTTATCCTGCAGACCGATAGGATTCGATCCATAGGTGCGGTAGGCATTGCTGCCGTATCCGTATCCGCTTTTGTTGTTCTCGTCGTATACCGGGATGACCGGCGGCATCCGGGCCAGGTCAATAAAAGGAACGCCATTCATCGGGCGGGTCCTGGTTCTTCCCAGTGAGAGGTTTTCGCCGATGGTGAGGATTCCCTTTTTCATTTCGGTATTGACCCGCAGGCTGAAACGCTCGTGCCACGGACCGTATACCACCCCGTCTTCCTGGTAAACATTCCCGGAAATCAGATATTTGCTGGTTTCACTCCCCCCGGAGACGGTCAGGTTATAATCCTGCGTGCCCCCCCTTTCAAAGAATTCATCCTGCCAGCCGGTATTGACCAGCGTATCACCGTAGGCAGGTTCGCCCGGCCAGACCTGTCCGGCATTCTCATAGGCCATCCTGTTCAGGCGCAGGAACTCAATGCTGTTCATCATATCGAGCCGATGCGCAATCTCCTGCATGCCGTATGCAGCCGAGAAACTAACCTTTGGCGGACCTTCCGCACCCTTCTTGGTGGTGATAATGATCACGCCGTTTGCCCCCCGCGAACCGTACAGTGCGGTTGCAGATGCATCCTTCAGGATCTGGATCGACTCCACGTCGTTCACATTGAACTCCCGCTGCTGTCCGCTCATGATCATGCCGTCGATCACATACAGCGGTCCCACGTTGGCAAAGCTCCCGATCCCCCGGATCCGTATATCGGCCCCGGTGCCCGGCTGACCGCTGGAGGTGACCGTCACCCCCGGCACCTGTCCCTGCAGGGCCTGTCCCAGGTTGGGTGTCTGCTGCTTCTGCATCTCTTCCACATCCACTACTCCCACTGCACCTGTCAGGTCTTTTTTGCGCTGGGTACCGTATCCTACGACCACCAGCTCTTCCAGTTCCTCGAAGCGCTGTTCCAGGACCACTTCAAAACGTGTCTGGCTTCCGTCAAATGTAATTTGCCGGGTTGCATATCCCATAAAAGAGAACTCCAGTACATCCCCTTCGTCCGCAACAATGGAAAACTCTCCCTGTATATTGGTAATGCTGCCCTTCGTTGTTCCCTGGATGGTCACAGATACACCCGGAAGCACATCGTCCGCATCCCGTAACACCCCGGTCACCGTTTGCTGTGAATAACTTACCATGGAAAAAAGAACCAGGAAAGTGAAGATCCCGGTAATCCTGGCAGCATTTGTTGTTTTGGTCAATTTTTGTAGCATGGTTATGGTTGATATTTAGCAGTTTCTGAAACAGTGGGACTGTCAACGATCAGGATACCTGCATCATCAATGTACATTCCGTTTAATTCTCTTTTTGTATTATTCATCCTGAAAGTGATGTTTTTTTGTTTATGTAATTTGTGCTGACCACTTAAATATAAACAAATTACATCATTTTTTATATTTTACTTTTTCTGGGGTATGCACATGTCACATACGCTTAATTGATTTATATTCAACAGGAACATGTATGACAGCTTGTTCAATTAATCTTTGAAAAAGTAGTCCCCTGCTATGCGATTTTCTTCTGTTATGTCTAAAAGTATACTCATTTAAATAGTATGAGAGATATTGTTCTCCAACAAAGTTTTGATGAGTTCCCAAGAGCCATCTTTTAAGTAATGAAGCTATTCTGTGAACATTTGGCAATACCTCCTGTCCATCCAATATTTTGGTCTTGTCTTCAATGATATGCTGGTATCCCTTTTTAGTGATACCCGTATATCCTTTCCAGCCATCTGTAATTAAAGTGCTTCCTTCCTCGATATTTTCTTTGATGAATTTTGTCAATGATTTTTTTGATGCATCCGGTACAATTGATAATCTAACCCGACCAGTACCTTTCTTCATTAATTCGATGGCAATTACAACCAATGACTTTCCTTCGGCTCCTCTTCCTCGTTTTCCGGTCTTTTTTCCACCAACCAACGTCTCATCTACTTCCACATCTCCTGACAACCTATCTCTTCCGGAAAAAACCATTAAACGCCTGAATTTATGAAGCCAAGTCCATGCAGTCTTGTAACTGCCAAGTCCCAATACTCTTTGAAGCCCAGAAGCACTAACTCCGTTTTTTTGTGCGACCATCCACCATAAGGCTCGAAAAATAGTGGTTAAGGGCAGTTTGCTTTTATGAAATATAGTTTCCGCTGTAATAGAAAGCTCATCCTTACAGTACTTGCAAATTAACAAACCTCGCTTGTTAACCCAATAGCTTGTATGACCGCATTTTCGACATGAATAACCGTCCGGAAAACGAAACTCTTGCAAATAAGCTAAGCATTGTTCTTCGGTTGCGAATATTTTTTCAAATTCCATTTTGATTCTTGGGGATTTCCATATCCCCTAAATTTATTGAATTTTTTAATATGTTTTATGTGCATACCCCAGTTTACTTTTTTATGTAGTAAAATAGATATTCTTCAATTCTTACGCAGCATCCGCAACAATTATAAAACATAACATGTACATCTGTACCAACAAATTGATATTTATACTGAACAAATTGGCATTCTTCTCATCTACAATATCAATCCTGTATCCGGCGGTTTGATCCTTTTAAATCTTCTGCAACAATTGCTATGAAAAATTAAGATTCAACATATTATTTATCATTGTTTGGCATAATCTCTTTTTGAATCTCCTCAAGCGATTTTCCTTTGGTTTCCGGGAAAAATTTCCAAACTGTAATAAACATAAAGACCATGGAAATTGCAAAAATTCCAAAAGCGATCCCTCCTCCGAATTCAAAACCTCCTACGATTACCGGAAAACCCC
>CAYOVC010000083.1:0-9199 GCA_964407305.1 uncultured Bacteroidaceae bacterium
TGCTGGGTTTATCCGGGAAAAACTGCGACCCTTTTTTGCAGACAGTTTTCCTCTGAATGAATACGTGGGACTCGTCGAAACCAGCATCGGCAAAATGGTGCCAATCATGCCCGAAAAGGAACTCCGGAAAGATCCATTGATGGTATATGCCGAACCATACAATACTTTAATTGTCGATAAAAGAGGATTTCGAAACGATATTCCCGATGTGGCAGGACTATCCCCGAAAGAAAATATCAATGCATGGGTAGACAGAAAGGCTTTTATCCACAACCTGGGACACGCCACAGCTGCGTATTTCGGACATTTTAAATTCTCCAATGCCGCATACCTATGGGAGGTTATGGAGGATACCGGTGTAATTGACTTTACAAGAAGCGTAATGCTACAGTCGGCCGAGGTGTTGTTGAAAGTATATCCATCGGATTTTACCAGGGAAGATCTGAACGAACATATAGAAGATCTTTTATGGCGTTTTAAAAACAAGGCTTTGGGGGATACCATTTTCAGAGTAGGGAATGATCTTGTGAGAAAACTCGGTAAGGATGATCGGTTCATGGGTGCAATTGAAATGGCCCGTCAGGAAAATCTGCCCTTTGACCTAATTTCGAAAGCCATGTCCTATGGCTTCTCTTTTAACGTTCCCGATGAAAAAGGGAATTATAATCCCGGTGACCTCATGTTCCTAAAGGAGGTGAATAATAATTTTCGGGATGCGTTAATAAAGCATTTGAATTTTTCTCCCCAACAGGGTAAACTGATTGATGAATTACAAAGACAACACTCTGTTAATCTTTTACAAATATCGGATAATTGATTTTTTGGTATAGTCTCTGAACATACGGGAGTCTCCTGTAATATGAGTATAACTAGAGCCTGTCAATAGAGTCAGGTGTTTGAGCTAGAAAGTTCAATAACAAGCATAACGCAGTTATTGGACTATATAGACAAACACTAACTAAACTTGTCCATATATTAAAATACAAGTCTAACGGAAGGGCCTGATTTGGGAAATTCCGGTCGCAAAACTGCGAATGCTAAACCTTCAGGTAAAAATCCGTTACATGTTCTATTATTACCCCATTCCGTAACCAGATTATTCCATTCTTTAAAGCTTTCCAGTATACTTTTAATGATTCATGTATTATAAAAAATCATGTAATGAAAAATCTATTTATTCTTCTTCTTTTTATTTGTGCCGGTTTCTCAATACATGCTCAAAAAACCGGCTCTTCCGACCACATTGGTGATCACAAATTGTACTATGGTGTGGCCTATTATCCTGAAGCTTATTATCTTGAGGGTATTGACAAGGATATCCGTCAGATGAAAGAGTACCATATTAATGTAGTACGTATGGCAGAATTTTCCTGGGCGCTCATGGAACCCAGCGAGGGCCAATACGATTTTCAGTGGCTTCATGAAATTGTTGAAAAACTTCATAGCAATGGCATCGATGTTATTCTGGGAACCCCTACAGCCACTCCGCCCATTTGGATGGCTGAAAAATACCCGGATATTTTTGTGGTTAATGAAGATGGTCAGAGACGCGGACATGGTGCCCGGCGCAATTGTAGTTATACAAATCCTAAGTACCGTGAATTATCAGGGAAGATAGTTTTCGAGATGGCCAAACAATTTGGTAACAAGCCTGGTGTTATCGGTTGGCAAACCGACAATGAGTTTAACCAGATACACGATTACAGTGAATTTACCAAAATTCGCTGGCATAATTATTTGAAGGATAAGTATGGAACAATAGAGGATCTAAACCGGATATGGCATACCAATTTGTGGTCGCAGCGATATCAAAACTTTGAACAAATACCTATGCCGTGTTCCAATATTTGGCACCATACATCATTAAGATTTGACTGGGAATTATTTTCAAGCGATATGATTGTCGATTACCAGGATATTCATATTGAGAATATACGGGTTCATTCATCTCTGCCTGTTACTCATGACGGCATGCCCGGTCAAGGTAAGAATTATCCAAAATTGTTCAAGGACCTCGATTTCATGGCTGTTAATTCATATCACAGTTTCATGGCATATCCACGTGTTCAGACCAATTACGACCGTATGCGTGGTTATGGCAAGGGAATGCACTGGCTATTTGAAACAGCTCCCAATAATTCGGGAGGTGGTCCAAAAGGAAACACCTGGTTCATTCATCAACCGGATGGTGCCATGAGGGCTGCCCTGTGGATGAATTATGCCCTTGGCGGACAGGGAGCCATGTTCTGGTTGTGGAGACAACAGCCTGCCGGTCAGGAAATGCCTCATGGCGCTTTTATTTCTGCATGGGGAGAGCATTCTGCTAACAAAAAAGACCTTCAGCAACTGGGAAGTGAACTAAATCAGCATTCGGATTTGTTGATAAAGGCTCCCGTCCAAAAAGCGCGGATGGCTTTGTTCTATTCGAATTTAAGTGATATGGGGCTGGAAATTGAAGAGTGGAGCAATGGTATAAATTACTATTCTGACTGGACTGAAAAGTTTTACACACCTGTAAGTAATCTGTTTTTGCATCGTGATGTTATTCACGAGGAGGTGGAACTTGATTCTTATGACCTTTTGATAGCACCGCTTATGCCTTCTGTATCCCGCGATTTGAGTGGCAGGCTTGAAAAATGGGTTCGAAAAGGCGGAACTTTGGTTTTTGGTCCGATGACAGGTTACCGTAATGAATATTGGGGGGCACATACCGATAAAGCATTAGGCTGGATGAGTGATTGGACCGGAATCAAGGTAACAACAAGAATTCCCATCGATTCATACAATTTCGATTATGATAAGATTCCACGGGTGGTTTCCGGCGAAATGCTTCCCAATGCTGAAGGAATATGCCATTTTTGGAGTGAAGCTGTTTCACCGGCGAATGTTGAAGTCCTTGCTTCCTATAAGAACGGGATGCACCATGGGCAACCCGCCATTGTCGAGAACAGTGTGGGGAAAGGAAAAGTGGTGTTTATGGGTACATATCCCGGAGAGGAGATATATGCCAATATTATTGAAAGGTATGCCCGGGAGCAGAACATAAAATCACTGGGTGCTGGAGATGAAAATATCGTTGTTGTTCCCAGGGTTGGGAAAAAAGGAGAAAAGTTGAGGGTTGTTATTAACCTGAATAATGCAACAGCCAGTCTGTCTCTTAATGATGGTCCATACAGGGATGTGATGACAGGACGCGAAATCGGTAATGTTACCGTACAATTGGAACCATATGAAGTTTTGATCCTTCATTGATTAGCCGCGAAGGTTTGAATAATGTTCTATAATATTTGAAAATTCATGTTTTTATCCAGGCTGGCACGGTTTTCATTCGATTAAAGAACACAAAAAGAAGTTGTTAAAGAGTGTGTAACCATTATACCCCTTATGTGTAACGACTTTCAACCGATTATATTATCTGGTAAACTACATTTGAAGAAACTATATTCATTCTACTTTATAATTTTAAAAACGTTCTTTAAAAAAATCTGTATAGGTTCAAGAATTTATTATTTCAGACGCCAGGACTTTTAGTTTCAATCAACATTTAGTTTAACCGAGTCGACTGAATTTAGAAATGACTTAAATGCAATCGAAAAAAATTCATCGAAAATGCTCAAAAACCAGGAATCAAAAACTTACATCGTTGACGGTTTAAAGTATTACAGGGATGTCTCTATCGTTCAACGAAGCGATAACTCCCAAACAGCTGAAAAATATCCTGGAGGTTTAATTATTTGTGAAATGGAACAAGCAAACATGAGACGTATAAATGAAGAAACAGATGATAGTGAATATGAGAAGATTTTTTTAAGGAAGGCCATGCAGATCGTGGAGGATAATATTTCCAATCCTGAGTTCAATGTTAATATGATGAGCAGGGAAATTGGTGTGAGTCGTGCCGCTTTGTACAGGAAATTAAAGGCACATACTAATCAATCCGTAAATGTTTTTGTCCGAAACATCAGGCTAAAAAGGGCTGCTCAGTTACTGGCACAAAATACGGTTTCCATTTCTGAGGTAGCTTACATGGTTGGATATAATGATGTTCAATATTTTAGAAAATGTTTTATAAAACATTTTAATGCAACGCCTTCACAGTACATTGATAAATATAGACAGGAATAGTAAATTTTTGCTGAGAAGCAGTTTATGTTGGCTAACACCTAATTTTTGGTCATGATGAATAGATTTTGCCCGTTTAATGAGACAATTTTACTTGCCTTGTATCCTATTAAGGCGTATCTTTATATATCTAAACTATTACGTCCAGCTACAATGATGAAACGAAAACTATTTTTCACTTTTCTCCTGATGTTAAGTTTTTTATACGGAACTGAATTACTTGCACAGGAGAGCGAAGAGGCAGATCTTTCCGTCACTGAAAAACCTCAGGTCCTGCAACATGACTTCCTGAATCTTCATACCGGTTCTGTCTATACCCTTGATAGTACCGGTTTTAACACCGGTACCAGAATGAATTTTGCATCTTCACTTGAAGGGGTCGTACCCGGGCTGGATATTTCTCCGGTGGGTAATGTGCCCGGAGCATATACAAGGATGCTGATAAGAGGAATTGGTTCGGTAAATGGCGGAAACGAACCTCTTATAATACTTGATGGAGTACCTTTTGAAAATGCCTCCCTCGACGCAGGAGGTTACAGGTTTTCGGGGCTCGCAGAGCTGGATCCCGATGATATCGAATCCATACATATATTAAAAGATGCCTCTGCTACCGCCATTTATGGTTCCCGTGCAGCAAACGGTGTGATCCGGATTATAACCAAAGATGGAAAAGCTGGTAAAAAACAGGTCAATTTTTCCTATCGTTACGGAATTTCCTCTTCGCCTAAAAAACTGGATTTGCTTTCATCGGAACAATACATGTCAACTCTTAACCAGGCCTACAAGAATTCATATCCCGATTCTACGCTTCCGGCTCCTGTGAATATGCATACTTATGATGGATTTTATGCAGAAGAATATGTTGAACAGGTGTCAGAAGGTGAGGATATAATTCATCAACCCAATCTTAGTAATACCAACTGGTATGAAAATTTGCATGATCAGGCAGTTTTCCAGGAATTTAATATTGGCTGGTCGGGTGGAGATGAAAAAACACAATATTATATAGGTGCAGGATACAGAGGGGATCATAGTTTTCTTTATAACGGAAAATACCAACGGGCAAATGCAAGAGTGAATCTTTTGCATAAAGCAGGAGAAAGGCTGAGTTTTGGTCTGAAAATGTACCTGGTTTCAAATAAGCGTGATGTAAATCCAAAAGAGTGGTTTGAAACTGCTCATACAACCGCTTTGCCTGTATATCCAGTAAAATCACCAAACAATCCGGATATTTACTGGTATGACCAAAGCAGACCGGTAAACATTGAAGCCCTTAACGAACACAGCTGGATTAAAAATGGCGGATTCAGAACTTTTAATACGGCCTTTCTTGATTATAAATTAATGAAGGGACTGAGTTTCCATTCACTCTTGAGTTGGGATTTTCAGCATTACCTTAATGAGGATTATAAACATCCTTTTGTAGCACCGGCAGAAAACGGTTTTCTTATTATCAGTAGGTATGACAGGTCTAACTGGAGTAGCAATAATTATTTAAACTTTAATAATCAATATGGTGACCATCATCTAAACGTAACTGCCGGCATTTCATTTGAGAACTATTCCTGGAACGGCAACATGATTCATAATCCCGGCATGACACTGGTTTTTGTCCATTCTAACGGGGAATCCAATCAGAACCGGCTGGTGGGTGTATACAGGGATAATTACAGGTTCTATTCGCTGTATACAAAGGCGGATTATAGTTTAAGAAACAAATATTTTGCCAGACTAAGCCTGAGATCTGATATTTCCAGTAAATTTGGTGAAGATAACCGGACAGCGTATTTTCCGGCTGCATCACTTGCCTGGGATATTTCTGCTGAGGATTTTGCCTCCGGACTCGCTTTCTTAAATGAAGCCAGATTGAGAGTTGGTTACGGCATTGTAGGTAATGCACAAATAGGCAATTTCAATCATTTGAGCTCCCTTACACAGGGCTATTACAACAGTCCTAATGTTTCAACCAACGGGTACTATTTATATGGAACCTATCCCGCTGTCGTACCGGTTAACATGGCAAACCCGAACCTTGGTCCTGAAAAATCCACCCAGATTAATGCAGGACTCGATTTTTCCGTTCTTGAAAATCGTTTTTCGGGTAGCCTGAGTTTTTATCAATATAATAATTCTGATCAATTGAATTATACTCCCCTGAGCATATTGTATGGTTATGAAAATTCAAGCCGCTGGGAGAATAGTGGGGTGCTTTCTCTGACCGGGTTTGAAGCTCTGTTAACGCCTGTAATTGTCAGGAATGAAAATGGCTTTAACTGGGAAATTGACATATCAGTTTCTTCAGTTAAAACTGTATTGGAATCATTACCGGAAAATGTTAGTTATCTTGAGGGTTATTTTAGCAGGGCTTATGAGGGAGAAATTATCGCAGGTTATTATTTACCCGAATGGGCAGGTGTTGATCCTGAGACAGGTCATGAGCTGATAAGGGATCCCGAAACAGGCGAGGCAGTAGATGCAGAATTGCTTAGTGATGAGGAATTTAGTAGTTATTCAACTTATTTTACAGATAAAACTCCATTTCCGAAATATTACGGCGGCATAAATAACAGGTTTTCATTTAAGGGGATTGAGTTGTCTTTCCTTTTCAGTTTCAGAGGCGGACATAGTTTGCTGGACCTTGGAGAACAATCCATGAGCTATGTGAATTCATCTATGACGGGTAGTGCCGGACTTACTAACGGATGGACATCTTCCACGCCGACCGATGTTCCACTGCTCTATGATACGGAGATGTCGCACAGGGTTACATCGAGGTTTATCCATGATGCTTCTTATATGAGATTACAGCGTTTGAACATAGGATACTCATTACCTTCTGATATTTCCAGAAGACTTTCCATGGAGAAAACAAAGATATACATATCGGGTCAGAATTTGTTCACATTTAGTTCGTTTCCGGGATACGATCCTAATGGACTTTACAGCGCCTATAACAGCATGGCAAACATGGATGCCGGTTTGCTCATGTTTGATCCGCCTCAGCCCAGAACAATACTGATAGGCATAGATTTCACTTTTTAACAGATCTGAAAATATGATGAAGATGAAAAAATATATATTTCTGCTAGGTGTTGCTTTTATGGCACTTACATTCAATTCCTGTGAAGAGTGGATTGAGGAAACAGAAACGGAACCACTCATTACAACCGAAGGTTTTTTCGAAACGGTTATGGATCTGGAACGGTTATTAAACGGGTCTTATGCTGCCCTTCTGGGTTTTCAGGGAGAAGGGTTGGCTTCAGCTCCCTTTTTGGTGTCTGCACTGAACGGCGACCTTGTTGCTCCCTATCCCTACAAAGAATCTGAAATTTCACCGGTGCTCATGGCGGTCTATGAAAGAAAGAATGCACTGACAGGAGAAGGATCACCAGGCTGGAATATGATAAAATATGGGTCAAGGGCGATTAATAATGCCAATATGGTCATTGATGCCCTTGAAAACGGAAGCCTTGAAAATGATCCGGATTACCTCTATAATCAGGAAAGAATGCGGGGTGAAGCTTATCTTTTAAGAGCAGTGGCGAATTTTGAAATAACCAAAATGGTGGCCAAACAATATAATACAGCCACATCTTCTTCCGATCCTGCCGGCTATTATCCCCTACAACCTGTTTTTGACAAGGCAGATTATCCTGAGGAAAGGGTTACAGTTGAGGAGGCCTACGGGCTTATTCTTGAGGATGCAGAAAAGGCGAAAGATTTACTTCCTGAACGGTGGGATCTCGCCTACAAGCAATTTGGTGAAACATTTGTTTACCAGTCGTTGTACTATTGGAATGTTCGGAGATTCAATGCGGATGTTGCCAGAGCTCTTATGGCTGAACTTTACTTTCAGATGAACGATTTTCCCAATGCCAAAACTGTATGCGATGCTTTACTGGGAGATACGCCGGGAGAATCGACCAGGTATCCTCTTTCAGGTATGGCAGATCTTTCTTCGGATGTTTATGGCTCGAAAAGGCAAAATCCTTATGGACCATATATTGTTGATATTGATACTATAGGAGATGATAAACCTTATGAACGTTCTGCAGAAATTATTTGTGATTTCTATGGTAGCTCAAAGACTAATTATGCTCCAAACCTTGATGGAAATGCCTGGGGATATTATATGACCCCTCCTCCCGATCAGGAACAGGGAAGAGGTAAGCTGGGTGAACAGGGGCTGGGATGGTTCGTAATGAGTGAGAGTTTCTTGACGTATCTCGATTGGGACTATTCTGATACACGTTCTTTTTTCTTTTTTGATGAAATAGAAGACGATGATTATAATTATTGGTACTGGCCAGTGAAATTTGCTTTAAAAAATCTGAACGTGCTCTGGTACCGCTCAGCTGAATTTTTCCTGATGAGAGCTGAGTGTAATGCCAGAATGGGGAATGAGGAGGATGCAAAACTGGATTTGAACTACGTAAGAAACAGGGCTGATCTTCAGGATTATGATGATGATCCATTCGTTTTTGATAATCTTGTGGATGAAATAATACGTGAAAGAGCAAGAGAATTGTGTGTGGAGAATAACCGGTACTGGGACCTTTTAAGGCTTGGAGCTCTTACAGGCAGTAACTTGCCTGCAGGTGAGAGGTCATCGTCCACTGCATGGGATTCACCTGATTTATTGTTTCCCTTACCTGAACTTTATTAATGAAATGAATAAAATGTACGGAATAAAATGGTTTACCCGGGACACAGCTTTAATAATCTGGTTCCTCATTTGCTCCTGCAAACAATAAATATTCAACAAATGAAACGAAAACTACTTCTATTTACCGTCTTTTCACTGTGCTTCGCAGTTTCGCTTATTGCCCAGAAAAGGGAAGTGTCGGGTACCGTAATAGATAATGACGGAACTCCGTTGATGGGTGTTACCATTCTTGAGACCGGTACAACAAATGGAACCATAACCGATGCACGGGGGAACTTTACAATTAGTATCGATCCGGGAAACAAACTTACCATCAGGTTTGTAGGACTCGCCACCAGAACTGTTGAAGTTACTTCCGATAATATTATCGTCGAGATGAAGGAAGATTTTCTCAATCTCGATGAAGTACAA
>CAYOVC010000084.1:0-9157 GCA_964407305.1 uncultured Bacteroidaceae bacterium
GGTCTTTGCAGATTACCAGGCACCCAACGGTGTGGTACACGTAATTGATGCAGTGATTACTCCACCAACAAGTACGAAGGAGTTTACGCTGTTTGAAAATACAATGGTGTATCCTAATCCTGCCACTGACCGGATCAATGTAAGGTTCGAGCTGGGCAATACTTCTGAAGTTTCCATTGATATGTTGAATGTAACCGGACAAAAAGTTGCTCAAAGAAATCTGGGCAGACTTCCGGCCGGAACACATGCCTTTGTCATGGGTACCGAAACAATGGATAACGGAATCTATATAGTAATTGTGAATTCAGGAAACAGTGCATTTGCGAATAAGGTGAGGGTTGTGAGGTAGCACTCTTCCCGATTTCACATCAAAGGCTGCATACAATTTGTGTGCAGCCTTTTTATTTTTCAGAAGGTTATCTCATCTTTGCATCATGAGACATGCCTCCATCATCATATTGCTTCTGCTGGTTATGATCAAGTTGCCTGCACAACAGAATATCCTGGACAGTCAGTTCACCCAGAAAAAAATAGAAAGCTGTCTCTATGCCACCTACGGTTTCAATTTCAATGAGGCAAAAGCCATACAAAAAGAGCTTGCAGAGGAGATGCCGCAGCATCCGGTTGCCTGGTTCCTGAACGCGCTCATCACCTACTGGGAATTCTTTCCGATACTGCCACATGATCCGCAGGCAACTAATTTTATTTCCGATATGGATCGCGCCATAGAACTGGCAGGGGAGCTGCTTGACAGGGATGCGGACAGCATGGAAGGTATCTTCTTTGATATGCACGCCAGGGCCTTCAAGGCGATGTTCTGGGCCGACAATGGCAAGCCCGGCAAGGTACTCTCAGACCTCAACAACATGTACCGCAGTACAATGCTTGGTATTGACTATAAAAAAGAGTTCAATGAGTTTTACTTCAGCTCAGGCTTATATAACTATTATATTGAAGCATATGTAGAAAAACATCCGATATATAAACCGCTGGCACTGCTTTTCAGAAAAGGCAACAAGAAGCAAGGTCTCAAAGAACTTCAATATGCTATTCACAACACGACCTACATAAGATACGAAGCCATACTTTTCATGTCTTTGATCCAGCTGAATTATGAGAAAAACATATCCCTGGCGCTTGAACATGCCGCACAGCTATACAACTATTTTCCGAAAAATATCTACTACACCGGACAATACCTGATCATACTCGTTCACAGTGAACAATATGCAGTGGCTTCGGCCCTTCATGCAAATCTTGCCGACAAAAATGATAGTTTTCACAAGATGATTCATCAAATGATTGAAGGATTTATCTCCGAAAAAACGAGAGAAGATTATTCACTGGCTAAGACCCAATATAAAGAAGCGATCAGACTCTCAGAAGAGTATGGACCCATCGCCAACCTTTATGGTGCCATTGCGTATGCCGGACTGGCACGTATTGCAGATCAGGAGGGTGATCCGGCTGCAGCCAGGAGACACACAAAAAGCTCCTCCCGTTTGTCGAATCACGAATTCATCCTCGATTTCAGATAATCGAACCAGTAGCTTGGCCCATCCTTGTATTTGTTGCTACAATAAATAGCTACAGTTAAATGAGTAATCCCCGGATCACTGCCGCGGTCTCCATGTGATCAAATAGATCCCGACAATCGTTGCCATACCACCCGCAACCTGTATCCATGAAGGAAAAACATTCAGAAAGATCAGGGCCAGAAGCAAGGTCCATACCCCTTTAGAGCTGATAATCAACGATGTGGATGTAGCATCAATCCTGCGCAGTGCCTGGTAGGCAAAAACGATTGTAAGCAGCGTTTCGAACAGGGAACCAAAAGCCAGATCACGCCAAACATAGCCTTCAAATCGAATATTCTCACCACTAACCAGTATCAGGATAATAAAGACCAGCGCCAGCAGAATGGTTCTTATAAGGGACATCAATTCAGGATCCAGGTTCTCCTTGAAACGTCTTCCAGAGATAGTAGCAAGAGCGAACAGGAATGATGCAGCGATTACATAGGCTGCGCCTGGTTCAAAAAATCCGGTAAAAGCGCCCTCCCGGAAGTTAATGGCAAAAACACCGGCAATAGCCACCATGATCCCAACCACCTGTAACCTGCCAAAACGCTCTTTCAGCAAAGTAATCCCCATGATAGTTACAAATACCGGTCCGATATTACCGATAAAAGAGACCACTGCAGGATTCTCCATGGCTCTGATCGCCATGTAAAACAGTCCGGTGGCAGCCCCTTCCAGAATTGCGATCAGCAATGCAACCCCCAGTTTTTGCCGGCTGTTCACTGAAAATGTCCGGTACCTCCCACGTCCGAAATACCAGGCACCGTTCCACACCACTCCCAGGGTAAACCAAACCGCTCCAAACTGGATCATGGAGATTTGGTTTAATACCGACTTGCTAAAGATAAATGAACAAGAGAGTGCTATGGCGGCACCAAATGCAAAAAAGTAACCGGAAGTGCTTTGCCTCATAGTGCCCATTCACCAGATATACTTATGGTGTATATTCTTTTATAATCTCCTTTACATCATCGGGAGCCACCCGTCCATAAGTTTTCTCTCCAACCAGCACCACGGGTGCAAGTCCGCAGGCACCTACACAACGCAGACAACTCAGTGAAAATTTTCCATTTGCAGAGGTTTCTCCAACCTGTATATCCAGCTGTTTCTTAAACTCGGCCAGCACATTCTCGGCGCCCCTCACATAGCAGGCTGTTCCCGTACAGATAGATATAGGAAACTCTCCTTTGGGTATCATGGTAAAGAAAGAGTAAAATGTTACTACGCCATATACCTTGGCCACCGGCATATTCATCTTCTCAGCGATCACCTCCTGCACCTCGGCAGGCAGGTACCCAAACTCGCTCTGGGTCTTGTGAAGCACATTGATCAACTCGCCGTGCTCATTGTTGAATTCATCACAGAAACTGTGGATCTTTTCAACCTGATCTTCTCTAAGTTCTACTTTTACGCTTGACATAATTCAGCTTTTTTAATCTGTTGATCTATACTTCAAATTTCCGCTTCTTCCTTTCAAAATAGTGTGTGTGCAGCAGTTGATGTGCTTTCTCACTCATCGGCTTATCAAGGTACTCCTCATATAGCTTGATGATATATGGGTTTTCGTGTGATTTTCTCAACGTTTTACCCTCATCTTCATCAAAGATAGCTTTCGTACGGGCCTTCAGAATACTTGAATCTCCATGGTGCAGTGGTTGTCCGCCGCCGCCAATACAACCTCCCGGACAGGCCATGATCTCAATGGCGTGGTATTCCGACTTACCACTCTTCACCTCTTCCAGCAACTTTCGTGCATTACCAAGTCCATGGGCAATCCCGATTTTAATATCCAATCCATCGAAATCGACTGTTGCCGACCGGATCCCCTCCAGTCCACGAAGCTGTTTAAAGTCAACCGACTTCAGCTCTTTCCCGGTATGCAACTCGTAAGCCGTTCGCGTTGCCGCCTCGATCACCCCTCCGGTTACTCCAAATATCACTGCTGCACCGGTAGACTCACCTAACGGCGCATCAAACTCACTGTCATCCAGATCCACCAGGTCCATATTCGCCTGTTTAATGAGGTGTGCCAATTCCCTGGTACTAATCGAGAAGTCAACATCCGGATTGCCATCCACCTTAAATTCATCGCGCTGACACTCATATTTTTTCGCCAGGCAGGGCATCACGGATACCACCACCATCTCTTTTCTATCAACACCGATCTTTTCAGCAAAATAGCTTTTCGCAATGGAGCCGAACATCTGTTGCGGTGAACGGGCCGTCGAGGGAATGTCCTTCATCTCCGGAAAATGGTATTCAAAGAAGTTCACCCATCCCGGGCAGCAGCTGGTAAGGATAGGAAGCTTCACCTCTTTGTCACCATTCAGATGCTTTGTCAAACGGTCAAGCAGTTCCGTGCCCTCCTCCATAATGGTCAGATCGGCACCAAAATCGGTATCAAATACATAATCAAACCCCAGGCTCTTCAATGCTGTCACCATTTTTCCCGTTACCCGTGTCCCGGGCTTCAATCCAAACTCCTCACCCAGTGCAGCCCTTACAGCGGGTGCCGTCTGTACAACCACTGTTTTCGTGGGATCGCTCAGCGCCTGTATGACCTTTGGCGTATGGTCTACCTCGGTAAGCGCGCCGGTGGGACATACAGCCACACACTGTCCGCAATAGGTACAGGGAGAATGCTCCAGGTTCATCTCAAAAGCCGGAGCCACAACTGCTTCAAACCCCCTGTTCACTGCATTCAATGCACCAACTGTTTGAAAGTCGTTGCACATCATCTCGCACCTGCGGCACATGATACACTTGTCAAGATCGCGGATAATGGAGGGTGAAGTGTCCAACCTATAGGTCGACATCTCCGCATACTCATGTCCAGGTATCTCCCTGATTCCAAGTCTGATGGCCATGTTCTGAAGATCACAGCTGCCCGACTTCGGACAGATCAGGCAATCCTTCGGATGATCGCTTAATATCAGCTCCATCACCGTTCTGCGTGCGTTGATCACACGCATGCTGTTGGTCATGACAACCATGCCCTCGGCCACGTTCGTGGAGCAGGATGGCGCCAGGTTCCTTCGTCCCTCAATCTCTACGGAACAGATCCGGCAGCCACCGGGTTGATGCTCTATATTCAAATCCTTCAGCTCCATATAACAGAGGATCGGAATCTCAATTCCCAGCTCCTTTGCAGCTTTATAAATGGTGGTTCCCTTAGGTACCTCTACCGTTTTTCCGTCTATCGTTAATTTTACTTGATCCATCTTTATTCCATTATTTTAAGATAACAGCATCGAATTTACATTTCTCCATACAGGCACCACATTTGATGCAAATCGCCGGGTCTACAACGTGCAATTCCTTTCGCTCCCCTGAGATGGCTCCAACGGGACAGGCCCTTGCACAAGCGGTACAGCCCACACAATTTTCTTCCAGGATGAAGTATTCCAGCAGATCCTTGCAGACGCCAGCAATACATTTCTTATCAACTACGTGGGCACGGTACTCGTCCATGAAGTTATCGAGTGTTGAGAGCACCGGGTTGGGAGAGCTCTGTCCGAGTCCGCACAGCGATGTATCCTTGATTACCTCGCCCAGGTTACGGAGCCTGTCGAGATCCGCTTCTGTACCATGACCAGTACATA
Organism: uncultured Bacteroidaceae bacterium; assembly: GCA_964407305.1. GTDB lineage: Bacteria > Bacteroidota > Bacteroidia > Bacteroidales > M55B112. The sequence continues at coordinate 5,183 of CAYOVC010000084.1, forward strand.
TCCTGTCGAGCAGTTCATAGAGCCGTTTATTACCGATACGACATGGGGCACATTTGCCGCACGACTCCTCAACAGTGAAATCGAGATAGAACCTCGAAATCGATACCATGCAATCATCCTCATCCATAACGATCATACCGCCGGAGCCCATCATGGAGCCGTTGGCCACGAGGTTTTCATAATCAATCGGTGTATCCAGGTGCTTCTCTGTCAGACAGCCACCTGATGGTCCTCCGGTCTGCACCGCCTTAAATTTTTTACCATCCTTGATCCCGCCTCCGATCTCAAAGATCACCTCGCGCAATGTAGTACCCATTGGCACCTCTATCAAACCCACATTATTGATTTTTCCTGCGAGGGCAAACACCTTGGTGCCGGTCGACTTGGGCGTTCCGATGCTGCTGAACCACTCAGGTCCTTTCAGGATAATTGCAGCCACATTGGCCAGCGTCTCAACATTGTTCACATTGGTGGGTTTCCCCAGGTAGCCGCTTTCGGCGGGGAACGGTGGCTTGAGGGTCGGCTCACCGCGTTCACCCTCCATGGAATGTATCAGCGCAGTCTCCTCTCCACAAACAAATGCGCCGGCACCATATTTCATGCCAATATCGAAATTAAAACCGGTACCCATGATATCCTTACCAAGCAATCCATACTCACGTGCCTGCTTCAGGGCAATCTTTAGTCGCTCAATGGCGAGCGGATACTCTGCACGAATATAGATATAACCCTCATCGGCACCGATGCAATATCCAATAATAGTCATCGCTTCCAATACTGAATGGGGATCGCCCTCAAGAATAGAGCGGTCCATGAAGGCACCAGGGTCTCCCTCATCAGCGTTACATACCACATATTTCTTGTCGGATTGATTGTTGCGGGCAAACTCCCATTTAAGTCCGGCAGGAAAACCTGCTCCACCGCGACCACGCAAACCGGAGGCCTTCACCAGTTCAATGATCTCCTCCGGTGTTGATTCGGAGAGTACTTTTCCAAGAGCCATATAGCCATCCCTGGCAATATACTCATCGATACTTTCGGGATTAATGAAGCCGCAATTGCGCAGAGCAATCCTGATCTGCTTCTTGTAAAACCCCATCTTTGAGGAATCCTCGACCTCCCCTTTGCTGTTCGGATCTTTGTATAAGAGCCTGTTTACCCTTCGCCCCTTAACAATATGTTCCTCAATGATATCCTCTGCATCACCGGGTTTTACCTCGGTATAAAACGTATTGTCAGGCATAACCTTAACGATCGGACCCTTTTCACAGAACCCGAAGCAACCGGTCATGATCACCTGTACGGTCTCATCCAATCCCTGTTTAGCCAGTTCCTTTTTCAGCTTTTCAACAAGTATATCACTTTCAGAGGCCTTGCAACCGGTACCTCCGCACACAAGCAGGTGTATGCTGTATTTCGACATTGTAGTTTCTCCTTTATTCGTTATTATCTATCGTTTCATAATTCACCGGGATGATACCATCTACCAGTTCCCCCTCCTTGATATATTTTTCAATGATCTCATCCGCCTTCTTAATGTTCACATCTCCAAACACTACCGGATCCTGACCTGGCAACCTGACCTCAATGGTGGGTTCGGCATAGCAATACCCCATGCATCCTGTTTGGGTTACAACAGCTTCCACGCCGCGTTTTTCAAGCTGGTCACTCAGAAATTCCATGGTCTGCTTGGCACCGGATGCTATTCCACATGTAGCCATTGCCACTTTTACCTGTACAAGCTTATCGGCATCCTCACCTTTATGCCGAAGATGTATTCCTGCATTTTGTTCTTCCCTGATCTTTTTCAGGTCTGCAAGTGATTTAATTTTTCCCATCGTTTTAAAATATTGATATTCTGTTTACAATTTAATAATTTCCTTCCTGCCCACCATTCATTTACCATTCCAATCCGATCTCTTCAAGGTTATTTTGAATCAATCTTATTAACTGCTCCCTCAGTTCGCTGCCATTCAGTCTTTCAATCTCCAACTCATCCAACACCTGCAAAGAGCCTATCTCAAAATCACACCCCTCCGTTTTACAGCGCAGTATCACATCCGTTTCCGGGTTCCCGGCTGCAAGGAGCCACCAACAGCCGGCAATATCGCCAGGTGGTTGGATATCTGGGTGACCGGCATCGAAATCAGCGATTACTGTTGTTCCCTCGTGCTCTTTCGAATGTATCTCAACCCTCCCGCCTGTCATCTCCGCATGCTGTCTTAGCAGGGGTATTCCCAGTCCCACCTTTCTGGTTGTCCTTGATGTAAAGAACGGGTCTGCGGTCATGGCAACCATCTCCCGGCTCATTCCCTTGCCGTTATCACGGATCTCAACCCGAAGCTTGTTATCTTTTTTCAGTTCAATCCCCAACACGATCCTATCGGCTCCCGCCGTAATACCGTTTTCGGCAATATCAAGAATATGCAAGGCGATCTCCTTCATATAACAGTCGTCTAACGATGTATATCGAGCGGCTCCGTGTCAATACCCCGGCCATCCAATCCCCTCAGTGCCATTCTAAATTCTTTAAAGGAACGCTGGTCCATTAAAAGCGTACTCGTGCACCTTCCTACATCCCCGATGAAGTGTGCATCTGAAGATTTCAACAATTCAAAATCCTTTAGTTCCGGATGCTCCTTTACTGCAGCTTCCCTGTCCGTTTGCCTGAAAATCTCAATCGCATCCAAATCCAGTCCAACCGGCAGAAAGCCCAATTGCGAATAGAGTCCGTTCATCCTTCTGTCGACATGTGCAGGAACAAAAAGGCCCCCGATCGAGTGCACAAATTCCGTCACCTCATCAATTCCCTTGTTCATCGCCGGGTAGAGCGATCGCTCAAGTTCCGCAATGATCTGCTCCTCCTCATCAACGATTACCTGGTGACCAAACAGCTGGATGTCGTTTGGTATCAATGGCCGGTTTCTGTCCAGGTACACCTGGAACCTGTCAAGCTGATCTTCTGTATCAAAGAACGTCAGGCAATGCACCTCCTCGCGTGTTGTCACCTCTGCACCATATACCACCCATAATCCTCTCCTCGTTCCCAACGCTCTTGTCAGTCGCGCATGGCCCGTATGATTATGGTCCGTTATGGCAATAATATCCAATCCTCTCTCTACAGCGCGGTCAACAATATTCACCGGACTCATCTCCAGGTCACCGCATGGAGAAAGCACCGTATGTATATGAAGATCTGCACTGTACCTATTCATTATCCCTTTAAAATTTGATATAGCTCACCGGCTACAACAAAAGCAGGATCGCTACTCACCAGCAACGGAACCTGTTCCTCCTCGGCTTTTGCAACAACTACCTCATCGGGTACAATCCCATTGATCAGGATGATCGCTGCCAGCTCCTTCAGTGAGGCGATGGCCACCACATTCAGGTGCGACTGCAGGGTGATCCATACCTCCCCCTCGTTTGCATTTCCCATCACATCACTTAACAGGTCCGAAACATAACCACCCACAACCTCTCTGTCAAGGTAAGCAGCCCCACTGTATACCTTTAAGTTGATTTTTTCTGTTAACTCTTTGATTGTCATATTATTTGCTTTGACTTCTATAATCACGATCTGTGCCCCATATTTCTGCGTTGATGCGGTCGACCTCATCAATCGCTATTCTTCCCCTTCTCAGGTATAGCTCCTGGAGGAAAACGCAGGTGGAGAGCGAGGTCCTCTCCTGAACTACATCCTCTGCGAGTGACTTACACGTAGGAGAACCACAGGCGGAACAATCTATTCCGGGAAGCACCTTCAACAGTTCCTCCATCTTTTTCATCTTCTCAATGGCAGCTGACCTGTCGCTATCCAATACCATCATCGATCTTTCGGGGATCGGATCCACATTGAAACGGGAAGTATCATACATACCGGATCGCTGCAGATTTTTATCGCTGAGTCGTTTCGCCCTGCCATTCAACCGCTCCACTGTCAGGAACCGGTTCCCACTGATCAGCACACCACCG
>CAYOVC010000085.1:0-9122 GCA_964407305.1 uncultured Bacteroidaceae bacterium
ACAAATTAATGGTTCAATAAGAAAGAACGCTCTTTCTTAAAAGAGGTCTTTTAAAGGGCCGATGCAGGATATTATTTTAACAGAATACGAATCTGCTTACTGGTTCGTTGGAAATCTCACATTCCATCAACTATATATCCGGAAAAATGATTCCTGCATCGGCCTTTTTTATAATATATTTTTATCTGCATGCCCGACTGACAGGGTTCAGCTTTTGAAATTTCATGCTACACGGTACAAAACATACAGAATTATCCAGCATACAGCAAATGATGAAGATCAACCACATATTTTTAGCTATCACCCTGCTCGTGGCACTCCCTCCTTGTGTCACCGCCCAAAAAATGACAATCAATAACCATTGGGAGCTTTTTATGGGCGACCTAACAGATCCATTCGACAACAGCTCAGAGGCTGAATGGGAAGCCGTCTCCCTGCCCCATACATGGAACTCACTGGATGTCACCGATGAAACACCCGGATACTATCGTGGCACAGGATGGTACAAAAAAACGGTCTACCTCTCCAACAACAACAAAGAGAAACAGATTCTTCTGCACTTCGAAGGGGTGAACCAGGTAGCACAAGTATATATAAACGGGAAGACCGCAGGAGAACATACCGGGGGATACACTGCATTTACGATCGATATCACCCCCTTCCTGCGTTTTGATAGCTCCGAAGGAAGAACTCCCCAGGAAATCATGGTCAGGGTCGACAATGCACACAACGAGGATATCCCTCCCCTCTCGGCTGACTTCACCTTTTATGGAGGAATATACAGGGATGTCTCCCTGATGGTATTCGAGGATATCCATATTTTCCGTGAAAACCACGGTTCAGATGGTGTCTGGATCTCAACCCCCCAAGTTTCCGCCCAATCTGCCGAAGTGGTCGTAAGAACAGCCATCAAGAACCCGCTTCCCGAAAAACAAAAAATAACGGTGCTCACCTCCATACACGACAACAGAGGCGATCTTGTGGCAGAAAGCAGCGCTTCCGTTCGCCTTGCTCCCGGTTCGGTAACTGACCACCAACAAAAGATCATCCGTGTTGAATCACCCAAACTCTGGTCGCCGGAAAACCCTACCCTCTACACAGTAACAACCTCAATCCTTCAACCGAAATCCGGAAAGAGCCTCGACAGCCAGGTGCACCCCCTGGGATTCAGGTATTTTAGGTTTGAGGCTGACAGTGGTTTTTACCTGAACGGCGAACCCCTGAAACTCGTCGGCGTAAACCGGCACCAGGATTTCCAGGGTTACGGAAACGCAATCCCCGACGACATCAACCTTCAAGATGTGAGAATGATGAAGGAGATGGGGGCCAACTTCCTGCGTATCGCACACTACCCGCAGGACAGGCAGATCCTGGAACTGTGTGATCGCCTGGGGATCCTGACGTCCGTGGAAATTCCCATCGTTAACCGCATCACTGAATCTGAAGCGTTTCGTCAGAACTGTCTCACCATGCAGACTGAAATGATCCGCCAGAACTTCAACCACCCCAGCGTCATCATCTGGGCCTATATGAATGAGGTGCTTCTGCGACCCAAATTTCAGCCTGAAACCACCAGGTACCAGGAATATGTCGGAAACATCACCTCTTTGGCAGAGGAATTGGAAGCACTGACCCGCCGGGAAGACCCCGGCAGGTATACCATGATCCCCAACCACGGAGCCATGAGCCGGTATGTAGATTCCCGGCTCACAGAGATTCCGATGCTGGTGGGGTGGAACCTTTACCAGGGGTGGTACGACAAGAATATTGAAGGGTTTGCAAGCTTCCTCGACCGGCACCGTGCCGAATTGCCCCACAAGCCTTTGCTGGTAACTGAATACGGTGGAGGCGCCGACCCAAGGATAAGATCGTTCAGCCCTGAAAGATTTGATTTCTCAGTGGAATACAACAACTACCTGCACAGGGTCTACATGAAGAAGATGCTTGAACGTCCTTTCGTAGCTGCAGCAATGGTTTGGAATTTCGCTGATTTCAATTCTGAAGGACGGGGCGACGCTGTCCCCCACATGAACAATAAAGGTATCACTGAATGGAACAGGAAACCAAAAGACACCTATTACCTGTATCAGGCCCTCCTGAAAAAAGAGCCATTTATTGCCATTGCCTCCAGGAACTGGACACTGCGTGCGGGTATCGCAGAGCCCGGGAGCCCGAATAAAAGCTTTCAGCCGGTGGAGGTCTACTCCAACATGGAGGAGGTCAGCCTGATACACAACGGAATGCCTGTTAATAAAATATCACAGGATGGAGCAGTCAGCATCTTTCTTGTTGGATTTACACAAGGTAGGAATACCTTGACAACGACAGCAGTATCAGGGGATGAAACAGTGTCTGACCAGGTGGATTTGGATTTCATTTTACAACCTGACCTGTTTGGAGAGAATGCGCCCGATTGGAACATGATCAGCATCAGCAATGGTGACAAGCGGCACTTCGTTCAACAGGAAAATGGTGTCGTCTGGCTTCCCGATCGCCCCTATAAAAAGGGGGGATGGGGATCTATCGGGGGAGAACCCTATACCATGAGCCACTCCTCCAGACAATCCTATGGAACCGATCGAGAAATCACCGGAACCGAACTGGACCCTATCTTCCAAACCCAGGTAACAGGAATTCGTGAATACCGCTTCGATGCCGGACCAGGCAGCTATGAACTGTACCTCCATTTTGCCGAACTTGAAGCCGGTTCGGAAGGGGAACCATTGCCCTACAACCTCGACAGCCAGATGCATCAGGTCTCCGAGGGTTACAGGGAATTCAGTGTGTATGTCAATGGCCTCCTCCTTCTCGATGGCATTAACAACCGGGAAGAGCTGTTACCTGGCAAATCTTATAGTGTTAAAAGCAAAATAATTGTGAAGGAAGATGAAGGTATCAGCATCCTCTTCCGCCCGCAGGAAGGCCCGACCATCCTGAATGCGATTGAATTAAGAAAAATATTGTAACATTGCCGGGAAACCTCCAGAAATTCATGATAATACCGCCTAAATATCGTTATTCAGCCCCATCCCTTCTGATGCTCATTCTTACCCTTACCGGTACCGGATGCTCGGGGGATAAAGGAACAGGTCAGGCAGAAGGCCCCATACCTGTTGCTATTGTCGTGGAAGATGGAAAATACAACCTGTTACGCAATAACGAACCATACTATATCAAAGGCGCAGGAGGACAAACACACCTGTCGAAGGTGGTTGCTGCCGGGGGAAATTCCATCAGGCTATGGAGCACCATAGATGAGAACCAGGAATCGGGACTCACTGTTGAAGAGATCCTGAATCAGGCAGATTCACTCGGGCTTACAGTTACGCTCGGACTTTGGGTAAAGCACCCCAGGCACGACCGCTCCTTTTATGACGATACCCTGCTGGTCCGAAAACAACTGGAAACCTTCAGGGAGGATGTCCGCAGGTACATGCACCACCCTTCCCTGCTGATGTGGGCTGTCGGCAATGAGGTCCACCTTCATTCAGAAGAACTGAAAGTGTGGGATGCTGTAAATGAGATCGCTGCCATGATCAAATCAGAAGACCCGCATCATCTCGTAACCACCATCACAGCCGGAATATCTCCTTCACTCATCGCATCAATTCAGGATCGTGTCCCGGAAATCGATCTCATCGGGGTGAACATGTACGACAACGACCTCTCCTACCTGCCTGCCAGAATCAGGGAATGCGGATGGAACAAGGCCTATTTCATTGGTGAATACGGACCGGAAGGCCCATGGAAAGTTAAGCGGACTGAATGGGGAGCACGGATTGAACCCCCGCCGGATGTCAAGATGAACGCATATATCAATGCCTACAAGGCGTTTCGGGCCGACAGTTCCCACTGCCTGGGATCGTATGCCTTCAAATGGGGCTGGAAATGGGAAAAAACCTACGCATGGTTCAATATGTTTACCCACAACGGCAAAGAGTCGGCCACCATCGATGCCCTGGAGTATGCCTGGACAGGTCAGTGGCCCGATAACAGAAGCCCGGTCGCCGGTGAGATAACAATCGATGGCGTTGCCATGGGCAATGCAGCCAGATTCTCTCCCGGAAAGACATATCCGGTAATGGGAATGGCAGCAGATCCTGAAGGAGACGAGATAGAAATAGAATGGCGGCTCTACCCCGAAGGAACAAGCAAAGCTTCTGGTGGTGATCCGGAAGAGCCTGAAATACCAGTCGTTGGTCTGCTTGAGGACCCAAATAACACTGAAACCTTTGTCACCATGCCCGAAAAGGAGGGTGCATATCGCCTGTACCTGCTAGCCTGGGATAAAAACCAGCGGGTCTCCATCAGCAATTATCCCTTTTTAATTACAGGCGATCATTAACTATTCGAAAAGCAGGATTTTTTCAATAACAAGAACAAACAACCATATGACCAATCAAATCAAATATATATACCGGGTTTTTCTTCTATTCATCACCCTCCCGACTGCCACGCTCTCTGCACAGGAAGCAATTCCGGTAACCATCGAACAGGAGAGCGACTGCTATACACTCCATCGTGGAGGAGCACCCTATTACATAAAGGGCGCGGGCGGACAGGAGTACCTGGATCGCGTGAAGGAATATGGCGGAAATTCCATCCGGCTCTGGAGCACCAAGGACCCCCAGTCTTCCGGAAAAACCGTCATGGAAATTCTCGATGAAGCCGACAGTCTTGGGTTAACGGTTACGCTCGGACTATGGGTTACACAACCGAGGCAAAACCCGACGTTTTACGACGATCCGGCAAAGGTTGAAGCACAGCTCGAATCGTTCAGACAGGATGTGCAAAAATACAGGAATCACCCCGCCCTGCTCATGTGGGCCGTTGGCAATGAGGTGCACCTCAGCAGCTCAGACACCAGGGTTTGGGATGCGGTAGGAAACATCGCGGCGATGATCAAGGCAGAGGATCCCAACCACCCGGTCACCACCGTCACCGCCAACATCAATTCAACCATCGTCGGCCACATAACGAGTAAAGCGCCCGATATCGACATCCTGGGCATCAACGCCTATGGCAATGAGCTGCTCACCTTCCCCCAAAAAGTAAGAAATTCAGGGTGGCAAAAAGCCTACTTCATGGGCGAATATGGCCCAACCATGCACTGGCAGGTCTCCGGCACCGCCTGGGGCGCCAAATTCGAACCCCTCAATTCCGAAAAAGCAGCCATCTATTCCGGGGCATATTCCACCTTTCAAGGAGACAACTGCCTCTGCCAGGGCTCCTATGTCTTCAAATGGGGATGGAAATGGGAACGGACCTATTCCTGGATCAACCTCTTCACCCCGGAAGGCCTTGAATCTGAGGTAGTCGATGTAATGCATTACCACTGGAAAGGTGAGTGGCCCGAGAACCGCGCTCCAAAGTCGGGCCATATAAGGCTGAACGGAAAGTTCCCCGGGGGAAACGATACATTGCTGGCAGGTACCCCTTATCCCGCCCATGCCATGATCTCAGATCCCGACGATGATGAGCTCACCTGTACATGGATCCTCTATGAAGAGGGCACCAGTCAGGCCGGCGGCGGCGATGCCGAACCCACCCCCCCTAGAGTGGATGATTTTGTTGTTGAGTACTACAACGATTCTATAATCATGCAAGCACCATATTACGGTGGCCCGTTCAGGCTCTACCTCTTCGTGACCGATACAGCCGGAAATATTTCAATATCCAATTACCCCTTCTATGTGAAGATCCCGGAAATAATATTTGAAGGCGATTCCCTCCCCCCCGTGGCCGATACCTACGCCAGGGGTGGCACATTCGCCGGTAATAATTACGGTAGTCAGGCTGGCATGATCACCAAAGTGGCAGACAATGAGAGCTATACGCGGGAAAGCTTCATGAAATTTGATGTGAGCGGAATTAATACCGCTATCGGAGAGGCCTACCTGCATGTCTATGGCACAATCGTCAACTCCGCTGTAATCGAAGCCTGGGCCTCAGACAATACCACCTGGTCTGAAACCGGACTCACCTGGAACAACCGCCCCGCCACCCAGACCCTGCTCGATGAGGTGCCGATCGGCAATAACTCCGAATCATACTTCACATGGGATGTAAGCAGTCACGTAGCTGAAGCACACCGCCGGGGCGACACCCACGTAACCCTCGCGCTAAAGGCCAAAGCAACCACAGAAAAGGAGGTTTCATGGAACAGCCGTGAAGCAGGGATCAATATCCCCATCCTCGGATTTGTTAGAAGCAGCGAAACGAGCAACCTGGAGGTCACCTCCCTGCCACTGGAACTGTCAGCTGGCAGTACGGCGACCATTACGCCGGAAGTACTTAACGTGACGGGCAATGCGCCCACCGCCATCAGATACGCGATCACCCAACCGCCAACCCACGGAAACCTCCTGCGAAACAGTATTGTTGTTAGCGAAGGGAATATCTTCAAACAGGAAGATATCAATAACGGGCTACTCTCCTACCGGCACAACGGAGGAGAGGAAACCAGCGACTCATTTACATTTGATTTATCCGACCCTACCGGGGCTTCTCTCACCGGACAGCTATTCAACGTTAGCATCACTCCGGTATCGGTCGACCAAAACCGAGAGGCAAAGATTACCCTTCATCCCAATCCCGCCCGAAATACCATCACACTCAGCCGATATAACTCGCTTCCAATGAAGGTGGAATGCGTCAATATGCTCGGTCAGGTTCAAAACAACTTTCGTCAACTGAGTCAGCTTCAGTTCGATGTGAACAGTCTTGCACCGGGATGGTACACCATCAGGGTAATCGAACAGGATGCGATTCTCACCCTGATGTTCATCAAAGAGTAGCTAACTTGTTCCCTGGTGACTGGAGGAAGCTCAAATGAGTAGGAAATTATTAAACTACACTTACTCACCAATTATTGCTACTTTTGTACCCTAATTCATCAGACAGATGTCCGACAAACCCAACGAAAACAACAGCGAGAAAAACGAGCGGAAGTCACTCAACTTCATCCATGCATTTGTGGAACAGGACCTGCGGGAAGGCAAAAACAGCGGCCGCATCCATACCCGCTTCCCGCCGGAGCCCAACGGCTACCTGCATATCGGTCATGCCAAGGCGATCCACATCGACTTCGGCACCGCTGAAAAATATGGCGGCAAGTGCAACCTCCGTTTCGACGATACCAACCCCACCAAGGAGGAGGTCGAATATATCGACTCCATCAAGGAGGATATCCACTGGCTCGGGTACGACTGGGCCGACCGCGAATTCTACGCCTCCGACTACTTTGGGAAGTTGTACGATTTCGCCGCCGAACTGATCAACCGCGGACTGGCATATGTCGACGACCAGCCCTCGGAAAAGATCGCCGAGCAGAAGGGCACCCCCAACGTTCCCGGCACCGATAGCCCCTATCGCAGGCGCACTCCCGACGAGAACCTCGACCTCTTCGAAAGAATGAACAAGGGCGAATTTACCGGGGGATCGCGGGTGCTGAGGGCACGGATCGATATGGCATCGCCGAACATGCACATGCGCGACCCGGTCATATACCGGATCATCGACCACCCGCACCACAGAACGGGAGCCGACTGGAAGGTCTACCCGATGTACGATTTTGCGCACGGACAAAGCGACTACTTCGAGAGGATCACCCACTCGCTCTGCACACTGGAGTTTGAGGTGCACCGGCCACTGTACGACTGGTTCATCGATCAGCTGAAAACTGACGACTACAGGCCGCGGCAGATCGAGTTCAACCGCCTCAATATTACCTACACGGTGATGAGCAAGCGCAAGCTCCTTCAAATGGTGAAGGAGGGTGTGGTGAAAGGATGGAACGATCCCAGGATGCCGACGCTCAGCGGACTGCGCCGCAGGGGATACACGCCTGCATCGATCAAGAACTTCATTAACAGCATCGGCTATACCAAGGTGGAGGCGCTGAACGATTTCTCGCTGCTGGAGTTCGCCGTACGCGAAGACCTGAACAAAATGGCCCCGCGGGTGATGGCGGTGCTCGATCCGCTGAAGGTGATCATCACCAACTACCCCGAAGGTAAAACCGAGGAGCTCGAGACGATCAACAACCCGGAGGATGAATCGATGGGCAGCCGCACGATCCCCTTCTCCAGGGAGATCTATATCGAACGCGACGATTTCATGGAGGATCCGCCGAAAAAGTTTTTCAGACTCGGTCCGGATCGCGAGGTGCGACTCAAATCGGCCTATGTGATCAAGTGCAACGACTATAAAAAAGATGCCGACGGAAATATAACAGAGCTTCACTGCACCTACGACGAGGCAACGAAAAGCGGTGGAGAGGCGATCGGACGCAAGGTGAAGGGAACGCTGCACTGGGTAAGCATACCCCATGCCGTTGAAGCGGAAGTGAGGCTCTACGACAGGCTGTTCAGCGATCCGGAACCCGACGGACATAAGGACAGGGATTTCATGGAGTTCCTCAACCCGGAATCATTGCAAATAGTGAAAGGGTTCGTGGAGCCTGGTCTCGCTGAAGCCCAGCCGCTCGACCATTTCCAGTTTCAGCGGATCGGCTACTTCAACGTCGACCCCGACAGTCGACCCGGCAAGCTGGTCTTCAACAGAACCGTTCCACTACGGGATACGTGGAGTAAAAAATAACAAATGAGTGAACTAAGCTGGAAATCTGGATAGAAGTGTCTGTTGACAAATTCTAATTATAAAAGTTGGATACAGGCTAATTTTAAATGGCAATAAACCAGGTACAATTGGCGGTACTTGAAAGATTATTTGAGTTCCACGTTAAAATTTATCTTTGCGTTTAATGCCCTGAATACCTTTAAGATTGTTTCAAATCTCGCATCAGTCAGATTATTTTCAATTTTAGAGATCTGGGCCTTTTTAACTCCAACCATCTCTCCGAGTTGAGCCTGTGTAAGGTGTTTCTCTTCACGAATTCTTTTAATTGTTTGTCCTAGTATATCAAGGCGTAACTCCTCCTCAAAAGCCTCCCGCTCCAGGGTTCCTGTTTTGCCTATATGCGCATCAATCATTTCGTCCAGACTCTTCCTGCGCAATTTATCTTTTTCCATTTTTCTTTGATTTTTGTTCGAAATATGCTTTTCGTATCTCTTCTGCTTTCTTTATCTCTTTTTCAACCTCAATTGCTATTTGTTCGGTAT
>CAYOVC010000086.1:0-9105 GCA_964407305.1 uncultured Bacteroidaceae bacterium
CGGGAAAAGGATAGTTATTGAGTGCTTCGATCACAGGATCCATCACATCATCGATCGTGTAACCTGCTGCAACATCAGCCACGATCTGGGCCGTTCTCTCAAGGTTATACCTGCTGATCATGCTTGACGCCTGCTGCAGTTTCATTTCAAGAAACTGGTTCACAGGGATTTGCCTGCCGCTAAGTGATGATACATACACCCACTCCAGGTCCTTCGGCACAAAATCACCTTTACGGTTCATATGCAGTACAATATCATACTGCTCCCCGTCCCGGTCCCGAAAATCAGACACCTTCATCCCCGCAATGGCGGTTCGGATGGTCCTGTCTATCTCGATCACCGGAACACCAAACATATTTGCCTTGTCGCGATGGATATCAAACAGCAACTCCGCGTTTGTCCGGGAAAAGAGGTTCTCCAGGTTGATTACCCCGGGTTGACGTCCCAGAATAGCTTCAATATCTGCCGATATCTTCCGTAATTGTACCAGGTCATCGCCCGTAACATAGATCTGCACCGGCGCATCATATGGAGGTCCCTGCTCGAACTCCTTCACACTGATCATGGCCCGCGAGTACCTGCTGAACTCCTCCCTGAGCCGCTCCAGCGTAGATACAAATGCTTCGGGATCATAGGTATAGAGCTCGACATAAAATTCGGCAATGCTTTTACTGAAGCCTCTGGGAAAGGTGTTATAATAGATTCGGGGGTTACCGTGCCCTATGTTTGATGCGTAATACTTCACTTCCGGCATTGTATCGAGTATGTGCTCAATATACCAGGCCACTCCGTCAGTACTTTCCAGGCTTCTTCCATCCGGCAGTTTTGCCCTGATCATCAGGTTGGGCTGCTCCGCCTTCGGAAAGAAGCTGACACCAATCATCCTGAATAATAAAGCTGAACCACCCAGGAACAGCAGGGCCGTGGCAATCACGAGACCGGGTCTCCTGAGGCTGAATAAAAGACTTTTACGGAAGGGATTCTCCGCCAGCCATTTCAAATATTTTTTTGTGCTCCTGAAACTTTGGGAGCCCCTGGGTTGCTCCCGGTAAATAACCGAAGTAACGGTAGGGGTAAGCGTCAGTGCAATAAGCAGTGAAACAGCAAGGGTTATACTGATGGTTACCGGCAAAGATTCAATAAAAGCACCTGTTTTATCGGGCATTGCCGCGATAGGAATAAAGGCCAGAATCGTGGTAACCGTTGCAGCGACTACGGGCCACCCTATTTCTGCAGCGGCCTTGTAAGATGCCTCTTGCCGGCTATGGCCCATTGAGCGGTACCTGTCAATGTTTTCAACCATCACGATCGAATTATCAACCAGCAATCCAAGCGCCACAATCATCCCTGCAATAGAGATTTGCTGGAGACCGAATCCCGACAGGTCAACAAAAGCAAGTCCGATTACAATAGAAAGCGGGATCGCCAGAACCACCACCAGTGATGACCTGAAACCAAGAGAAATAAATATAACAACACCAACGAGCAAAATTCCCTGGAGCAGGTTGATCAAAAAACTATTGATCCGTTCACGTACCTTGTCGGGCTGATCAAAGACCATCTCCAGCCGTATATCCTCCGGCAGGCCCTCCCTGAAACGGTTCACCAGCGGAATTACCTCACCGGACGTTTTCAGCACATTCAATCCCTCTTTCTGACTCACGGTAAGAAAAACAGCCCTCGTAGCCTCTCTCCTCGATAAATCGTTGCAGTCACCCCCGAACCGTGCAAGATAATTCTGCTCTTCATAACCATACTCCACATCAGCGATATCCTTCAGATAGATGAGTCGTCCTTCGTATGCATTCACAACGGTGTTCCTGATCTCTTCGAGATCCTTGTATGAGCCGGAGGTCCTCACATTCAAATTTTTAGCACCGATCACCACTTCACCGGCAGGTATATTGGTATTGCTCCCCTGAATCGCCTGTGTTATCATGCTGATACTGGTATGAACCCTGGCCATCATTTCAAAATCGAGTCTGACGTGGACCTCTCTCTCCGGCAGGGCAATAATATTTACCTTCCTGACGCTTCCTACCTTTTCAATCGCGCTCTGAAGCCGTTCGGCATGTCGCTGCAACGCTTCAAAAGGGGCATGATCCGATACCAGCGCCATCTGGAAAATCGCAACATCAGAAGTGGACCATTTCCATATTTCTACCTGGGAAATCTCCTCGGGCAGTTCATTGCGGATCGCGTTAAACTGTTGCACCACCTCATCATACTTCTTGTCGGCATCTGTATTAAAATCAAACTCGACTGAAACGGTTGCATAGCCATCCCTTGCGGTGGTACTGATGCGGTCAATATCCTCCAGTTCATTCAGAACCTCCTCAATCGGCAGTGCCACGAGTTTCTCCATATCAACCGGACCAGCGCCCGGCATCACAACAACAATGGATGATCCCGGAATGATCACCTCCGGGTTCTCCGTTCGCGGCATTGTAACAAGTGCCCTTACCCCCAGGAATACCAGGAAGATAAAGAGCATCCAGGTGAAGGCAGTATTCTCTATGGCGAGGCGTGGCAACTTCATTGTTGAGCGTCGTTTACACTGTTCATTACACGTACAACAGCTCCCTCCTTCAGGTATTCACCTCCTTCAGTCACTACAAAATCCTCAGCCGATACCCCCTCGCTCAGTATAACACCCTCAGCGGTTAGTCCACCGATCCGTATCTCCTGCTTCTGTACTGTTTTTCCATCCAGCAGGTATACAAATCCTTTCCCATGATCCAGATCATGTACAGCTTCAAACGGTAGATACCAGCCTGCCAATGAGTCGGATGGAAAAAGAAAGGTGCGTGCGATGAATCCACTGCGAAAGGCAGGATCGGTTTCATTGATCATCAGCTCAACAGAGAAGGTTCCTGTAACCGGATCGGCCAGGGCAGCCAGTTCAGTCACCGTAGCAGAAAAGCGTTTTCCCGGGAATGCATCCAGCATCGCCACAGCGCGATCACCCTCCCTGAACCTCACAATATCTTTATCGGCCAGTGATACCTTTACGACCCAGTTATTTTCGGTTGAAGCAAATAGTATTGCGGGATAGCCCGGGGCAATGATCTCCCCCTTCTCCACAAGGATCTGCTGTATTTTTCCTTCGGAAGGTGCAATAATCTTTGAATGTCCGAGGTTGAAATCGGCTATACTTTTTTCGGTTTTTGCCAACTCAAATGCCGTTTTCGCGTTCTGCAGGGACTCAAGGGTGATGACGCTGTCGAGAAATAAATTCAAAGCCCGCTTGTAATCGCGCTCCTGCTTCTCCATCGCAATCGACGCCTGTTTTGTTCGTGCATTGATCTCAGACAGATTGAGGGATGTGAGCAGCGCTCCTTTCTTTACCGTTTGTCCCTCTTTTACATCTACCGACTCCACGATCCCGCCGGTTTTGAAGCTCAACTTCACCTCTGTCTGCGTATTCAGAATACCTATGGCCCTTAATGAATCGATGTATGTAACGAATTCGGGGTGCTGAACGCTCACATGCACCTGCGCATCCCCGGCGGTGGCCTGTTCACCTGCTGAATTGCAGGCTGATACAGCGATCATCCCGGTAATTATGATTGCACATATTCTCATAACTTACTCTTTATATAGATTCAGATCAGCACCGGCAATGGCATGTTCCAAGGCTGCCATACTGATAAAATAGTTGTTTGTAGCCATAATCAGGTTTGTTTCTGCAGCGGTATAGCTCGTGCGCGCATCAATAAATTCCAACAGGCTCGATTGGTCCTCCCTGTACTTCCGGTTGATCAGCCTGAACGCTGATCTTGCCGAACGCAGCTGGTTTTTAGCGGCAGTAATTGCATCGTATGCCGCAAGCACGGCATAATAATGCTTCACCACCTGCATCCTGATTTTCTTTTCGGTCTCCAGGTGCATCGTCGCAAGCTTCTCACCTTCAATCCTTGTTTTAGCGATCCTGTTCCGGTTGGTCAATCCACCAAACAGATCCCATCGAAGTACGAGTGAGGCCAGGAGAAAATCATCCTCCGCGGTGAAAGTGTACTCCTCACCCTGGAACCCATAGTCGACCGCTGCAAAAAGACCGGGAAGGGCTGTGCTTTTTTGAAGTGCCAGCTGATGGTCATTCAGGGATCTGTATTGCTTCATCATGGAGAGCTCCTCCCTGTTGCTCACTGCCTGCTCCTGTCCGGCCACAAGGGAGATCAGCAATGGCTGTGGGATTTCATGGTAAATGGTGATATCGCTGTCGAGTGGACGGTTCAGAAGGAAATTGAAATAGGCCTTTCCGGCTGCCAGCATCTGCACCACCCGGGCCTTTTCTGCCTCGACCTTGCTCACCTCTGCCTCAGCGCGGTAGACGGCATCCATGGTCCTGAGATCGTTGCTGTAAAGTGACCTGTTCACACGCAGGTTTTCCTTCACAAGCAACATCGTACTATCGGCCAGATCGTTGAGTGCCTCTGCCTGCAGGTAATTGTAATATGTCTTTTGGATCTCAAGAATCAGCTCTCGCTTATATTGATTGATATCGATAGCTGATAGCTTTGTATAGGTTTGCCTGATTCGGGCATTATAAAAAACATCGGTACTGAACAGAGGCTGCGTCAATGATAACTTGGTTTCATGCTCCTTTGCCCGGTAGAAATTGAACTCCTGGTTCTCTATCTCCGGGAATTGCTGTGAAGCGGTCAGCAGGTTCAGTGTATTATACACCGGGTTCAGCAGGTCACCTACCGGAAACTCAATGACCCTGCCGCCATCTGCAACAGTATACCTTGCATTCAAACTGATCTCCGGAAAAAAAAGTCCGCGTGCCTCCCTGAGTGCCGCCACGCTCATAGCATAGTCGAGCTGTCGCTGCTTCAATGCCAGGTTAGCTTCCAGTCCATCAGCGATGTATTCCTCCAAAACAGGATTTTGTCCGTTGGCAGGAAAAAAGATAACTGAACTGAAGACCAGCTGGAATATTAAATTTCTCATAAACAGGTTTTCATTGGTGCGATCCAAAAAATATTTTAAACAAATCTGCATGATTTAACCGGGCAGTTAAGTAATAGATACGATGACCATCGAGCTCTATTACATTTCCCACTATAAAATTAGACAATTATAGCATGAAATTAAAGAAAGAATATGCTTCTTGTTTGAATAAGATGGTTATTGTTTTATTATTTTTGTGTTTCATTAATACCATTAGCCATGCACTTGGATTTTCTTGAGATCATCGCAACATTCATGGTATTGTTTGCCATTATCGATATTTTTGGATCGATACCGGTTATTTTGAGTATCAAGGCGAAAGTGGGAGATATACCGGCAGTTAAGACCACATTCGTGGCTTATGGTATTATGTTACTTTTTCTTTTTATCGGAGAGCCGCTTTTAGGGATTTTCGGAGTGGATATCTCCTCGTTTGCCATTGCCGGGTCGATTGTATTGTTGCTTATTGGGATGGAGATGATCCTTGGGGTTGAACTGTTTAAAACAGAGCCCGGAACCAGCGGCGCCATTGTACCAATAGCCTTTCCGTTGATCGCAGGGGCCGGATCCATCACCTCATTGCTCTCTCTCAGGGCCGAATACCATGTAACCAATATCCTGGTGGCCCTTACGCTCAATATGGTGATCGTTTACCTGGTTCTGAAACTCACCTCCTGGTTTGAAAGAATCCTTGGTCCGAACGGACTGCACATCATTAAGAAGTTTTTTGGCATTATCCTGCTGGCGATCGCTGTGAAGCTGTTTATCTCCAACACAGGAATAGAATTGGGGAAGTAAATCTTATTGAAACATTATCAAGCAGGAGTGAACGGAAAACCCTACACTTCTTCTGATTTTTTTTCTGTCCCGATGCGTTTCCTGATCATGATTGCAAGCTCCTCATCACTGAAAATGACAGGATGGTGTTTGTGTGAAGTCTCATTCACAATTTTATTGATCACATCATCCGTTACAATCGCACCATTGAGAGAAGGAATCTCCAGTACCCTGGATATATTCTCCAGCTTGTCTTTAAAAGCGAGCAGGTACTCCTTTGACTCCTTGTATTTGAAATCGGAAAATATCTTACTAACGATCAGGTATTTCGAGTAGGCTACACTCTTTTTATCGTCCAGGATCTTGTCAATTGTCATGGAATTGACGGTCGACATGAGTGTACCGCAGACAGTACCGTGTGCAATGTTGCAGTGGGCCCCGAATGGAGAGGCAAATCCATGTACCAGTCCGAGTCCTGCATGCGCCAGGGTAATTCCGGAAAACATGGCAGCGAGAGCCATTCCCGAACGTGCCTCCAGGTTATTCTCCCCCTCGAGAAATGCCCGCAGCAGGTGCTTTTTAATCATCTTCAGCCCTTGAAGTGCCAGTGCATCTGTCATTGGGTTCGCCTGCTTGCTGAGATATGATTCCAGCAACTGCGTGAACGCATCCATACCCGAAGTAGCGGTTAGTACGGGCGGACAGGTTAACATCATCTCCGGGTCGATGATTGCCACATCGGGTATGAATTTTTCATGTCGAAGGGACTTCTTGAACCCTTTTTCACCAACCTCAGAGAGCACTGCATTCTTGGTCATCTCACTCCCTGTACCTGAAGTTGTTGGTACGGCCAGAAACGGGATCTTCCTGCCGGGATGCTCCATATCCCCCACACCTTCCAGGTAGTTTTTTACACCATATTCCACAACAAGCATGGCAGAAACAGCTTTGCCTGCATCCATTACGCTACCGCCGCCAACGGCTACGACGACCTTAATTCCCCGTCCCTTGTATTTATCTGCAATATCATCTACCATTTTTGGTGAAGGTTCCTTACCAACTGACTCATGGTGGAAGCTGATTCCATGCTCATCGAGGTTCTTCCTGATCTCATCACCGTGTCCGGAGTTATGTATTGAGGTTGTACCGGTAATTAACAGTGCCTTGGATCCGAATACCTTAATCTCTGAGGGAATTTCGGCACGTTTACCCGGACCAAAAATAATCCGTGGAAGCGATGAAAACTGGAACGATGAAACCATAGGTATTTTTTTTTCAAAGATAGGCTTTTTTGGTAAGCCTTTAGCGCCTGAATGCTGCTGCTGTTTAAAGCTACCGTAAAAACAGTTTGCTTAAGTTATTCCGATCAGCCTTCAACAGGCAGGTGTATATTTTTTTTGAAATCTGACGTTGTTGTATCTCCCCTTGAATTATTTTGTCGTATCCAGCAATTCGTCAATAAATGACGCTTCGAGGCCCGACCGTTGATTGATCTCATGAATGGACATACCGCCCGAATGCATCCTTTGTACCATACATTTCAGCGATTCTCCGATCTCCACGAGGTTCCCTTCAGGATCATAAAATCTAATGGTATACTGTCCCCACTCCTCCTCTTCGACGTTATGCAGCATGCGAAGATCACTCACCAACACCTTTTCCACAGCATCGCCGAAGTGCTCGGTTTCAAAACAGAGTTCCAAATTCCTGTTGCCGATCGGCTCATAGCTGTATCCCAGTTCTTTTGAGACGGGGTAATCCTTGTCAAGTTTCCAGAGTGTAAATCCATTTTCAAACACCAGGCAACTGCCCAGGTCCTGAACGATTCTCTGTCCAAGGAACTTCTCATAGAATGTCCTTTGTTTTTCAAGTTCACTGCAAAACAGTACTGCAGAATGATAATTTATTTTCATATTTTCCAATTATGCAGGTAATTTATGAAAAATATCAAGGTGCATCAAGCCCCGGGAATAATTAGGTAAAGTACCAACAGAAAAGCAGGTCAAAATCCACTTAATGGGACAAGTATTCGTCAATTTCTTACCTGTTTTATAATTTATTTAGGTTGCTAACTACCGTTTGACAGGTGTTACAGAACTTTTTGACGAATAACTGAATCTTTTAACAAAACATTGCGTTAAATAAAATAAAAGATGGCTATTTTAGCCAGCAGCAGATAAATTTTTAACTCTATTTCAGATGTATAAAACAACGATGACCAGCATTTTGCTGGGTGTAATTATATTGCCTTGTTTTAATCAGTATATATCTTATAATGAGGTTATTGCGAACGCAGAGCATGTCGAATGCACTGCGGCCGGGATCACCAGTTTTTCACCGATTTGCTCCATTGAATCGCTTGATTCTGTGGTACACTTTACATTTCAGGAGGGGACGGATCCAAATATCAGTTCAAAATATTTTTATTTTGACGAAAATTCAAAATTAGATTCCTTAAAAGAACGTTTTTTTGACCAATCGTACAATTATACCTCCGGATATACGATAAATTATGACTATGATACGTCAGGCAGGGTGTCGGACGTATTCAAAGCCAGTTGGAACAGCAGCATTGAGCACCTGGTAATATTCATTCAGGAAAAATATGAGTACGAAGATGGTTTTTTCAGGCGGTCCTCAAATATAGAGTGGCAGACTGGTCATGATACTTCAAGTGTCGATGTGAAGGAAGAATATGCCTACGATGAAGAAAGTCAGCTTGCAGATTATACCATGTTTGTCCCACACGAGATCAATCCGGATAATGCCATATACAAAGAGCTCTATAGCTATGATTCCGTAGGATATCTTTCATACAAGAGCAAAGATCTCTCCGAATCCGGCGAAAGCCTGAATCTTGTTGAGACGAATTATCAAAATACTTACATGGAGGAGAATTTACCGTGGTTAATTCATGCAACAAGCAGGATAAATGGCCAGGGAGACTGGAACGAATCGGGAAGTTTTCATTTTATTTACGATGAGATGCAAAGAAAAACCATGATGACAGAAACGAAGAATACGGATTCAGATCCGGTTTATGAGCAGCGCATCTATTCCTACGATCAATACAACCATATCATTGAGGAAGTCAGGTATATTTCATCGGATTCAGTCCATTTTCAACTGGCAGACAGCATATTATACTACCATTCATCGCCAGAAGAGGAAGAGGAAGAGATAGATGAGGAGAAAGAAGAGGAATTTCCCGAGTCACCTGAACATTATGAATTCACACTGTTCCCCAATCCCACCGATGGTATATTACATATCAGGTCCGGAATTGACAGCCCATCATCAATCAATGTCATTGATGCCTCAGGCAAGGTCGTTTTGACGAGGAATCTGGATACTGGCATTGCTGACATCGAC
>CAYOVC010000087.1:0-9098 GCA_964407305.1 uncultured Bacteroidaceae bacterium
AACAGGAATTTATTCCATGGGTTCAGGTTTCTGAGTATAGTTGTCCTGGCAATCTCTCTTTTAACCATAAGTTGTGAAGATTTCTATGAACCGGATTTAGGAATTGGTTTACGCGCAGATGATTATTACAATGATGAAAGTGAATTTCGATCCGCCGCTATGGGACTTTACGCACTTCAACAGCAATTGGTTGAGCAAATCGTTGTTCTTGGCGAGCTTCGGGGTGACCTTATGGAGATCACACCTAATGCCAGCAATGATCTTCGGGAGATTTACTACTTCAATGTCTCCCACGGGAACAGTTACGCTTCGCCAAGGAAATTTTACCGCCTGATAGCTGCCTGCAACAAATTTATGCGTGCACTTGAAACCAGGTACCCCGATGTGCTTGATCCTGCTGCTCCGGTCAATAACTTCGACCGTTATTATGGTGAAGCACTTACCATGCGGGCATGGGCCTACTTTAATGCTGCCCGGATTTATGGTAAAATACCTTACATTCCGCCACATATCATCGATATTCAGGGAATCGAAGAATTTGTGAATTCTCCAAAGACCGTGCGCGATACCTTGAGGATTACTTACCATCCAAATGGGTTCAATAACGATACGATCCGTATGGATACAACCTATGTTTTTGATAATGCATTTATTGAACTGGATGATATCATTGATACACTTACGCAACAGTTAAAAACCAAAGTGAAGGCTGTCGGTGTAAATCATCGTATTGTCAACGCAGACGTTACATGGGATGCCACTATATGGACCTATTATGGTTTGCAGGTGCTTCTTGGACAAATGTATCTCACAAAAGGGGACCTGGTTCAGGCGAGGAATCATTTTAACCCCCTCTTGTATAATCCTGATCAGGGTTTCGGGAATGTAAGGTTTGGCCTTGACAATTCTTTTTCCAATAATAGATGGCGGGATATCCTGACTTCAATCAATCCTAATGAGCATATTATGGTTTTACGGTTCAATAAGGCCGATAAACAACGTCATAATCTGCAATATTTGTTTTCTAATTTGCCACCCAATTCATATCAGCTAAGGCCGACAAGGCAGGCCGTATTGAACTGGGAAGCCATCTGGGACAATTTCAATTTAATTCCTGATTTTTACATCCCCAATATGGTGCGTCTGGATTCATCAAGAGTGGGTACACCCGGCGACTTTTTCCGAGGAATTAATGTTTCCTATGGGTATTTCAGGAGTGGAGAACAGCTGAAAAATAAAAAAGTGGCTGAAATGCTCGAATACAAAAGGGTTGAGAGCTATTTTGATGTGAACAATATCATGACAAATGTGGATACCGTAATAACCAAGTATTCGCTGAATAAAAATCCCTTCGACTGGGACTCAGATTTTATTGTTTACCGTGCAGCCAGTATTCATCTGTATGCCGCTGAAATCCGAACATACTGGGGAACTCCCGGTGGTGCCGGGGGAGGGCCACCTTTGAATATTATTCAGGCCGAACGGTTTCTTAATGATGGTTCTTACCAGAATATTAACCAACAATTAGGCGTACGTGGCAGGGTAGGTTTTGATGACGGTTGGGAGTATGTTACATCCAGTGTAGACAGGATTTATTTGCGCGACCCTTTCACCAATATGGTGACCGGTTTTATCGCCATAACGACCCTTTCTGACAAACAGCGATACCTTGAAGAACAGATCATAGAAGAACGGGCCCGGGAACTGGCTTACGAGGGAGAACGCTTTTATGACCTCATGCGTATTGCCAAACGCCGGAACGAACCATCCTTCCTTGCCGATAAAGTGGCCTCCAGATATCATAGTGCCGCTGAGGCCAACGCAATAAGGGCTCACCTCATGAACCCGGATAACTGGTATATTCCATTTTATATTGGAAATGGGGCGGATGACCGGTAAACGTTATAAAAACTCTGTGTGAATCTGTGGTTTAGAATTTTTTACCACAGATATCACAGATTATTTGACACATATTATCACGGATGCCTCTAAAGTTGTGAATAAATATATTTAGTACGAATGAAAATACTGCAAAAAATTCAACCCCTTCTCGCTACAGGGACAGGTATTGCCCTGCTGGCTTCAATATGTGTTTCTGAAACTGAAAAATCACTCCCCAACGTGTTATTTATAGTCCATATAGACGACATGGGATGGTCGGACCTCACTTCCTTCGGAAGCGATTTCTACCAGTCACCGAATATTGACCGCTTAGTGGCCAGCGGGGTCAAATTTACTGACAATTATGCTGCCTGTACGGTTTGTTCACCCACACGTGCCGCCTTTTTAACAGGTAAATACTTTACACCAACTTTGCATAACGATATACTTTCCATAAAAAAAGTTATGTAAAGTTTTACATAACTTTTTCAAATGGATCAAACAGCATTTGCATATTAAGGCATTCTATGGAACAAGTCAAAACGCCGTTTCCTGCCATATTAGGGGAGCAACCTGCACATATTTGCTGATTGCAATCGCCAAGAAAAAACTAGATCTGGCAATAACTCTGTATACATTCGCTCAAACATTGGTCTTACTCTGTTTGAAAAGACCCCTATCAAAGAACTTTTTAACAATACAAACTTAATCAATAAACCGTCCGATGGAAACCAATTATCATTATGGAATTCTTAACCGGACAAAATTAGTTAAGTTGGCAGAAACTTATACTTTACAAACATAAGGGCTAGTGAATTCGCATTATTAATATTGATTTAATTTAGAAGTCCCCTAAACTGAAATACCTGAGACCATTTTTAAACCCATAATATTTTATCTATTTAATTTGAGTTTTAAAAAAATAATATATATTTGTACCACACTACACTACACAATTAAAGAAAAATAGTATGCAAAACTTCAATCGCTGTATCTTCCTGAAATCCGCCGGCCTTCTCGTAGGGTCGACCGTATTTGTCAATACCAGATAAACGTGTTACCCCTTATCATCCGGTACAATCAAATACAATAGCAGGTGTAAGTGAAATCAAGGGCGGATATAACCGCTTCTATAACAACAAATTTGTAGGTACAATCGAAACTTCGTCAGAAAATGATAATAAATCTAAAAATAACACATGAATTCATATTTATACCTTAAAAAGTATTAATACATTCATTATGAAAGAAAAACCCCGCTATAAATGGGAAGTTCTTGCTTTGCTCTGGATAGCCTTCCTTCTTAACCAGGCCGACCGACAAGTATTTAATGTAGTTTTGCCCCTAATCAGGGAAGACCTGCAATTATCGGATGTACAGGTGGGCACCATCGCCACTTTCTTCAATCTTTTCTTTGCCCTCCTAGTGCCTGTGGCAGGTTATATAGGAGATATGTTCAGCAGAAAATGGATCGTGGTCATCTCCATATTATTCTGGAGCATTGCCACCATGTTTACCGGATTAGCCCATGGAATGTTCATGCTGATACTGATGAGGAGTGTTGCAACCGGAGGAGGGGAAGCATTTTTCGCACCGTCGAATTATGCGCTTATCGCAAACTATCATACAAAAACAAGGGCATTTGCCATGTCAATTCATCAAACCTCATATTACATTGGAATTATTGTCAGCGGATATCTGGCCGGTTATATCGGCGAGCTGTGGGGATGGAGAAGTGCTTTCTATATTTTTGGGGCAGTTGGCTTAATACATGGAGTGGTTATGATTTTCAGGCTAAAAGATAAAAAACAGGAAAGAAAGAGAGAAGTAAAAGACAAGATCCGGTTTTCGGAAGGCTTTAAAATACTGTTTCAGACACCTACTTCACTTATACTGACAATTGCTTTCAGCGGATTAATATTTGTATTAACAGGTTATCTAACGTGGATGCCCACATATCTGTATGAAAATTTTGATATGAACTTGGCCAGAGCTGGCTTTCATTCTATGTTTTACACACATCTGTTTGCTTTTGCAGGAATAATAATAGCCGGGAAATATTCAGATAGTATTTCCCGTAAAAATCCGGCTTCCAAGTTGCTGATGCAGGGTTTTGGATTACTGGCTGCTGTTCCCTTCATAATATTAATGGGAAATTCACAGATGCTTGTCATTATCTATATAGGATTTGCCGGATTCGGATTAGCACGTGCCTTTTTCGATGCTAATACCTATACAGTGCTGTATGATGTCATTCCTGCCAGATTGCGGTCCTCCGCATCCGGGGTAATGATCATGACAGGGTTTGCAACTGGCTCCCTTGCCCCGGTTATTCTGGGGTATCTGAGATCCAAACTTGGGCTCTCCTTCGGAATTTCAAGTCTGGCTTTTATCTGGGTCCTGTGCGGAATACTTTTGCTATTTGCTGCAAAATTTACCTTTGTGAAAGACCATGAGAAGATTGTAAAAGCAATGGAAAACAGTTAGGGAAACTTCCACCAAAGGTGGGTACTTTAATAATGCAACCCTCTAAAAGAGGGGAAAATATAATCACTCTAGGTGCTTATTATCACCTTTAAAAACGGCTGGTTTTTAAATTAAACTATACAATATATTATTAAAACTTCATTACCATGAACATTAAAAATATGAAATCGGGGAAACCCAAAGCCGGTGTATTAATGATCGCATCCCCGCGTTTCAGGAACCTGGGGGAAAGTTTACCCCGCGGAACTTACCATGAAAGAAATAAAAGCGATGTGGAAGATATTTTAAATTCTCTCCGGGAGGATTTGGATATCATCTTTCCCGGTATTATTTATCAGAAAGAGGATATGCATAAAGCCATGGACTTGTTTTATGCAAATAAAGCCGATTTTGTACTGGCGGAATTTCTGTCCTGGTCGGAAGATTTTGCCTGGGTACGTTTTCTACGTGATATGCCTGAAATACCTGTGTTATTCGTGAACAATGCTAAAGAAAAAATGAGTTTCAAAACATCTGCGGATGAGGATGATTTCATTGATTTTTTGTGTTCAGGAACACTGGTCGGATCACTTGAAGGCGCGGGTTCTGTGCCGCGGACAGAGAGGAAGAATGTAAAGTTCATCATGGGAAGCAGGGAAGAAAACATCAGCCAGATACTTACTTATTCAAAAGCTGCAAAAGTAAGAAGTATCCTTAAACAGGCAAGCTTCGGACTATTGGCGAGTTACAATGAACTGATGTGGTCAACGTATGTAGATCCCTACAACTTTTTCACACGAATAGGTCCTGAACTGCATTTCATATCATATTCCCTACTTACAGATGAAATATCCTCAGTGTCCAAAAAGGAAGCCGAAAAATATCAGGAAGAATTAAAAGGGATGTACCGTGTTGCAGAGGATGTCCAGAATGATACCTTTTTTGCCTCTGCAAGGGCCTCACTCGCCATTGCCAGACTAACAGAACGTCTGAATATTGATGCCATGGTTTTCAATGATGTAGACCATGCGATGTTTAAAATGATAGGACTGCGCCCGGGATTTTACCATCCTTCTTTCAACCAGAATCTTTCCATAATGGTACCCGAAGCGGATGTGGGGGCAGGAACCATTACTTTTATCCTGAAACTACTAAGCGGGAAACATATAAGCTTTGTAGAGCCTTTCCACATCGAAGCGGCAAACAACACCTTCGCAGGAGGTCATGCCGGCCCCCATGATCACACTGACCCGGCTCACAGGGAGAATGTTATCATCGCACGGGATGTACGCTTTGCAAAAACCAAATTCAAATATGCAGGGGCACCCTTTGCTTGGTACCGGATTCCCGCAGGCAGAAAAACCTTTGCACAGCTAACGGAAAATAATGGTAAATTCAAAATGGTCTCTGCCCTAGCGGATGCAATTGATGGAGAACATATTCTTGTCAGTTACTCCCATGGAATATTCAAACCTCTCATTCCTGTAAAGGAGTTTTTTAAAAAAATCCTCCAAATTGGAACCACTCAGCACTTTGCAATAGTAGACGGCGATTATAGGAAAGAACTTTCAATACTTGCAGAAATGATGGGATTTGAGTATTATGAAATAATCTGATGACCGGGATGCTTTTTATGAAAATATAGATACACAGAGTAACATTGGGTTTACTCCGAGTTCAACGGATTAATTCTGTTTTTTTAATTCATATTCTGTGGAACTCTTTGAGAATCTGGTTGTTTGCAACCAACTATAAATTAATCATTTTTTAAACATTTAAAAAGAAAGGAATACAATACCATGAGTTTTATGTTTAACCCAATCCCCTGGGATGACCCTTCGGCAGTTAACAGGCCGGTACTTCCCGAAGAAGTGATTCAATCCGTAATATCAGGAACAAAGGAAACAGCCGGTTATATCAGCAATTTCATCATTAAAAAGATGAGTGATCAGGGCGGTAACATTATAGTTGCAATGGACGGCTACATCGGTGCCCGGTTTGAGCAGGTTACAAACCTTGTCTGCCAGGATCTTACACAAAAATCCATCACCGTATCCGCTATCCCATTTTCCTGTTTCTTTAAACCAGGAACACAACTGGACACAGAACTCAAGGAATACCTGGAAGAAAACAGGGAAAAAGACCCGGTGCTCCTCTTCGGAAAACTGTTCAAAGGGAGTTATGAGGATCTGCTTGATAGTAACAAGCTAGCTGATCTGGAAAACAGGCTGAAAATGATCAGGAAAACTAAAAAACATGAAGTGATGATCGTATACGGGTGCGGATGTACCCTGGAAAGACTGCGTAAGCTGTATGATTTCATCTGCTACTTCGATGTCACGCCCAAGGAGGTGATCCTCCGTGTCAGGAAAGGAGCATTTGCCAACCTGGGAGATTCTGTAGCCAGGCCGGTCAAAGCGTTCCTGAGACGATGCTACTATGTTGATTTTGAAGTGGCAGGTCACCTCAGGTGGGAACTGATAAAAAATAACAAAATTGATTTCTATATTTTCAATAACGAACCGGATAACCAGAAACTCATCCCCCACCAGGCATTTGACTCTATTTTTTCCACTCTGGTTAAATATCCTTTACGCTGCAAACCGGTCTATATTGAAGGGGTTTGGGGAGGACATTATATCAAAAAGATACGCAAGCTTCCTGACCATATACTAAATTGCGCCTGGGTATTTGATCTTATCCCTCTGGAAGTCAGCATTGTAGTTGAAGTAGGAAAACATACCCTGGAATTCCCGTTTTTCACATTTTTACAAAAAAAAGGAAATGCATTGATGGGTAAAGAATGTGTTGATAGATTCGGTGGATATTTTCCCATCCGTTTCAATTATGATGATTCCTACCACAGTAGTGGCAATATGTCCATCCAGGTTCACTCGGGTCACGACTATAACATTGAAAATTACGGGGAACACGGCCGGCAGGACGAAAGCTATTATGTAGTGGCCACAGGTCACGGGGCAAAAACGTATATCGGATTTAATGAGGATGCTGATCCGGATGAATTTATTTGGGAAGCAAAAAAATCAGAAAAGGAATTCACCCCGGTTGATTATCAGAAATATATCCACCATATCCAATCCACTCCCGGCACCCAGGTTATGATCCCTGCCGGAATTATTCATTCTTCAGGGAGAAACCAGGTGGTACTCGAGATAGGGAGTCTTACTGTAGGATCATACACATATAAGATGTATGATTATCTAAGAGCCGATCTTGACGGTATCCCCAGGCCAATTCACACTTACCATGGCGAGAGGGTTTTACGAAAGGAATGCAATGCCACCTGGGTAAAAAAGAATCTGGTACAAAAGCCACAACTCATAAGAAGAGGAGAAGACTGGGCAGAGTATATCGTGGGAGAGCATGATCTGCTATATTACAGCCTCAGGCGACTGGAATTTGAGAAATCCATAGAAGACGAGACAAATGGAAAATTCCATGTACTAACCTTGGTGGATGGAGAGAAAGTAGTTGTCCAGTCTATTGACAACCCTGAACGGAATTATCTGCAAAATTACCTGGACGTGGTGATCGTCCCTGCAAATATGGGAAAATATATAATAAAAAATGTCGGAAATCAACCGATCTGCATACATAAAACCTTATTAAAAGATGAACATGGTGAATAAAGCATATCTGGCCATTGACGCCGGCGGCACCTATTTAAAATCAGCCTTCCTGAGGCATGATGCCAAAATGTATACGGCATCATCATATAAAACGAGATCGTATTCAGAAGGCCCTAAAGAAAAAATTATAAACGCATACAAAAAAATTGTTTCAAACTCACTGTTATATTTGAAAAAGCATGATATGACAATGGGGGGGATTGGCATTGCTACCCCGGGTCCCTTTGATTATGAAAACGGTATCCCACTTATGAAACATAAATTCCATGGCATTTATGGGCTTAACCTGCGAGAACTAATGTATGAACTTGCTCAGGTTTCACAGAAAATCCCTGTTGTTTTCATGCATGATGCAAATGCCGCCCTTACTGGGGAAATATGGAAAGGAAATGCACAGGGGTATAATAATGCGGCTCTTGTAACACTCGGAACAGGACTGGGATTTTCATTTTCACAAAATGGAAAAGTGCAAACCAACAGCCAGGGAGGGCCTGCTGTATCTGTCTACTCAAGGCCATGCAAGAAGGGTATTCTGGAAGATTTTGTTTCAGCTAGGGGGATACTTAAAATTTACCGTGAAATTAGCGGAAAAACGGATATGAAAGAAACAGAGGTATCTGCCATCGGGTTGCTGGCTAACCAGGGCGACACGGCAAGCAGGGAAACCTTTCGGGAAACAGGGTATATTTTGGCAGAATCCATCCATGCTATCCTGCAAGTAAAGAATATTCAGTGTTTGCTGTTCGGGGGCCAGATATCCCAGTCTTTCCATCATATTGAGAAAGGGCTCATGGAAGGCTTAAAGGAAGTAAATTCCCTGAAGAAAATTAGTATCGTGAAGGACATTGAAAACACAGCATTCTTGGGAGTGTTAAGGGAATTGATAAAGGAAGACAAGTCTGAATACGGAATTTTACCCGCGGGGTGTATTGACAAGGAAATAGCAGCGCGACGCATTATTCCCTAAGCTACCATCTATTAACAACCTTGTCGAAATTGTTAATACCAGTTCATTTTCAAACATTTATATGCGTTAGCCCTGATTTTAAGCAAAATATTTTGCAAATTAAAAAGTAATTAATTATCTTTACACGATAACAC
>CAYOVC010000088.1:0-9040 GCA_964407305.1 uncultured Bacteroidaceae bacterium
GCAAGCGACCTACATTCTCATCCAGAGAGGCGATCATGGCTGCATATTCCGGATGGCGATAAAGGGCATTGTCATCCAGGTTCACTTTGGCATCGGCTGCCATGATAAGGTTGTCGGAAGTTTTAAAGAGCGGATTTATTTCAAACAGGGACGCATCGGATTGTTCGTAGGCATTATATAGTGCGGTGACAAATTTCACCATCTCCTTAAATGCTGATCCCTTTATCCCTAGGTTAAAAGCAATACTTCTTGCCTGGAACGGTTGGAGTCCTGCCGCCGGGTCAACTTCTTCCCTGTAAATCAGGTGAGGGGTTTTATCAGCCACGGTTTCAATATCCATTCCTCCTTCAGTAGAATACATAATGATGTTCTTTCCCCGTGCCCTGTTGAGCAAAACACCCATATAAAATTCTTCAGGTTCATTTTCTCCGGCATAGTAGATTCCCTGTTCAACAAGTATTTTTCGTACCAGCTTTCCCTCTTTCCCAGTCTGGTGCGTTACGAGTGTCATGCCAAGTATTGAGGCAGCATGCGTTTTAACCTCCCCGATACTTTTGGCGATCTTTACACCGCCACCCTTACCTCTTCCTCCGGCATGGATTTGGGCTTTGACAGCAAATGTTGTTGCTCCGGTATCCCTGGCTATTTTTTCAGCTGCCTTTAATGCCTCTTCCGGCGATTCTGCAAGAAATCCCATGGGCACACGTACTCCAAAATGGTTTAAGATCTCTTTTCCCTGGTATTCGTGGATATTCATACAATCATATTTATCTGTACCAGAACAAAATTATCTATTTTTTTTCGGCTTACTGCGATATAGTTTGAGTATTTTCGCAAAAAGCGTTGATCTATGAGAAAACTGATTAATGAAGAACTTGAAAGGATGGATCTTGATTCTTTTAAGGAGTCGTTGAAAATCCCGGTCAGGGTTATTCTCGATAATGTACGCAGCATGAATAATATTGGATCTGTTTTCCGGACTTCCGATGCTTTTCGGATTGAGTCGGTTGCGCTCTGTGGCATTACAGCTGTCCCGCCCAACAAGGAGATACATAAAACGGCGCTGGGAGCCACTGAGTCGGTTGATTGGCGGTATTATGAGCATACAAAAGAGGCAGTGGAAAAATGTAGAGAGGATGGATATTTGGTCTGCCCGGTTGAACAGGCTGTTGGAAGCATTATGCTGGAATCATTCAACGTGGTCACCCATGAAAAATATGCCCTTGTCTTTGGACATGAGATCAGGGGTGTTGATCAGGAAATATTGGACCTCAGTGATCACTGTATAGAGATCCCGCAGTATGGAACGAAGCACTCTCTTAATATATCGGTATCAGTTGGAATAGTACTCTGGGAGTTTTTCAGGAAGCTACAAATATGAATGGCTGATTAGCAAGAAGGGCCTTTTTGATTTCAAAAAAAAGAGGCTGCATTTGGTGTGCAGCCTCTTTTTTGAAGAATTGTATTCTCTTATTCTACAATTGATTTGAATTCAGCATTTTCAAAAAGTGCTGCAAATTCAATATCTTTCTTTGCTCTCTCTTTCAGCGAGGCGTCTTTCGAAACAGCAACCTTCAGATTTTCGAGGGCAACATCATCTTTTTTCTGTGATGCAGCCACTACTGCAACCAGGTAATACTGTTTAGCAGTTTCGTCTGTCAGGTTCACTGCGGTCCTGAAAGCCATCTCATCGCTCTCATTCAGGTAAAGAGCCAGGGCTTTGTTATAAGAATCCTCACTGCCAAAATAATTTAAAGCTTTGCCATAATCACCTTCAATAATGTTTACGATACCGAGGTTATAGTTTACATCGTTTCCGGCACCGAGCGCTGAAGTAAGAAGCTCACCGGCTTCCTCCAGATCATTTTTTACAAGAGCAACTGCACCCAAATTGTTATTGACAATATCATTGTCCTTCATCTCTTTTGCTGCCATGAAAGAAGCTTCAGCGGCATCGATTTTTCCCTGCTTGAACAATACTGCCCCCAGGTTATTGTGTGCACGTAAACATTTTGGATGATTAGCAACTGTTTTCCTGTAGATATCCTCTTTTACCGACAGATCTTCAAACAATGTGGCTGTATAAAGCAATTCTTCCATGTTAAGTTCTGCAGTGCCTTCATTCCAGTGGGCTTTTAACTCCTCATCGCTCCAGCCGATCTTGTCAACAGCAACGGTAAATTTTGATCTTCTGAGGTCGGGGAGAATCTTCTCCTTGATCTCTTCAAATGCAGCTGTGATGTTTTTGATCTCCTGCTCACGAACCTGGGGATCTGAATGCATACTGAGTACGCGAAGGATCATCTCCTTGTCACGGATATCTGAAGCTTCCATCAGTTTCTTGAATCCGTCCCAGTCTTCAGGAGTGGCCAACAGAGCGAAAAGTTCATCAGCAACACCTACTTTTGCTTGCTTCAGCGTACTTTTCAGGTATTTGTCAGCTGACTGCTGTCTCTTCTGTGATAAATTATCGTTAAAATCGAATGGACCATCCGGTGAGGCATATGCAGATACTTCAAGTTTTTTAAGTTCGATTCTTTCATTTGCATCTACCTCTTTCATGAATTCGGTCATTCCCTGCACTTCATCTTTTGAAGTTTCCGACCTGCGAACATCAGCCCTGTTGATCACATACTTGATGTCAGTTACATACTCATCTGGGACAATTCTTTCAAATTTATCGCCAAAGGTGAGTACTTTTGGATTTACTTCAACAAGAGTCGGAGTGGCAATTATTCCATCTGCCAGTTTAATGTCTTCAAACTGTACGGTTTTTCCCTTGGCTTCGCCTGAAATTTTCACCATGAGTTCAGAAAGCATCATTTCATCTTCGAATTCGAACGCATCTGAAGTTGATTCTTTGCCCCCTGTTGCATAGTTGATTACTTTGTTATTTTCCGTAACATCTTCTCCCTGAACGACAATTGGTTCTAGTTCGGTTTCTCCTCCTGCATACTTAACTACCGGGGTTAGCGTAAGTATGGCTTTTTTGTTGAAGTACTTGGCAGGATAGGTTACTTCAACAGCAACATCAACCTCGCCTCCGTGCATTTCAAGCACTTCGGGGGTTACCTTGTATGTCACCTGGTCGGCATCCTTAACCATTTTGTTAAGGCCACCGCAACTGCTGATGACAGCTGCTGCAAGAATAATAAGAGCGGAGTTTCTAATTTTTTTCATAGCGATCTGGTTATTTGTTAAATTTAAAATTATTATTGCCAATTTACTTTCAATCACAAATCTACTAATGTTTTTGCTAAAAATAAAATAAATAAGTGATTACAATGCAATATTAGAGTATGACCATATTCATTCCAGCTTCATATTTCCGGTCTAAAATAGCACTTATTATTTTAATATAATCATCTATTTTGTTGACAAAGTCAATATTATCTACATCGATCACCAAAAAAGTTAATTCCTTGTATGTTTTTATAAAATCGAAATAGCTTTTCTGTATCTCTTCAAGGTATGACCTGCTTATATTGGATTCATAGCTTCTTCCCCTTATCCTGATGTGTTCAAGGAGTCTTTCTGTGCTGACGTGCAAATAGACGTATATATCGGGTTTGATGAGTTGTTGCTGGATAATTTCAAACAATCTTTTATACAGTGAATACTCGTCATCTTTAAGGGTTTTTCTGCTGAATATTAATGATTTAAAAAAGTAGTAATCACTAATTGTTTTTGTCTGAAAAAGATCCCTTGGGGTGATTTTTTCTTTGAGTTGCTGGTACCTGTCAGCAAGAAAAGTTAACTCAACTGGAAAAGCATATCTGTCGGGTTCTTTGTAAAATTTTGGCAGAAATGGATTCTCCTCAAACTGTTCAAGGATGAGTCTGGAATTGGTCTCTTCTGCCAGCTTTGTCGCGAGCGAAGTTTTTCCGGCGCCTATATTTCCTTCAATAACGATATAATTAAAGTCAATCATGCTTATTAGCCAAGAAGGTATAAAAGTAAAAAACTTGCCATGTAATTTTTACCATGGCAAGCTTATTTTGTAAAAAAAACTTCCTGACCTGGTGGCTGTATCCATAAAGTTAACAGGTACAGTGGTCATTATTGGCAGAATCTAACTAGAATTTTGGTTTAAAATTCATATTGTACCAATAAAAAGCATATTGATCAGCAATCTCCTCGATCCGTTTTGAAGTCGGTTTCCCACTTCCATGACCTGCGTCAGTCTCAATGCGAATGATCACCGGATTGTCACCGTTGTATTTTTCCTGAAGTGTAGCAATATATTTAAAGGAATGTGCGGGTACGACCCTGTCGTCGTGATCCGCTGTTGTTACCATTACCGCCGGATACTCCTTCTCTTTGCTGATGTTGTGCAACGGGGAGTATCTAAAGAGGTATTCAAATTGTTCAGGATCGTCTGAAGAGCCATAATCGGTTGTCCAGAGTCTTCCAATGGTAAATTTGTGAAACCTTAGCATATCCATGACTCCGACGGCCGGAATGGCAGCAGTAAAGAGTTCCGGTCGCTGGTTGATTACGGCTCCGACGAGTAATCCACCATTTGATCCTCCCTGGATTCCGAGTTTTTCAGGTGAGGAATATTTTTCATTGATGAGGTATTCTGCAGCAGCGATAAAATCATCAAAAACATTCTGTTTGTTAAGAAGCGTTCCTGCCTTGTGCCACGTTTCACCGTATTCACCGCCTCCGCGAATGTTTGCCAGGGCATAAACCGATCCCTGTTCGAGCCATGCGATGCGTGAAGAGGAGAAGGAGGGTTTTTTAGTAACATTAAAGCCTCCGTATCCATATAACAGGGTTGGATTCTTCCCATTCAATTTTATTCCCTTTTTATATACGATAAACATGGGAACCTTTGTTCCGTCTTTGCTTTCAAAAAAGACCTGTTCAGTTACATACTTTTCTCCGTCGAAATCGATTTCCGATTTATAAAAGACTTCCGAGGTGTTATCAGCAATATTGTATTTGAAGATTACCGGAGGATAATTGAAGGATGTAAAGGTATAAAAGGTGATCTCATCCTCGGCATCACCACTAAATCCACCAACTGATCCTATGCCTGGAAAATCAACATCATGAAGATATGTGCCTTCTGTGTCATATACCTTCACGATATCATAGGCATCTTTCAGGTATGTGGCGATCAGTCTTCCTCCGATATATCGGCAAGACTCGAGCACATTTTCACTTTCCGGGATAAGATCGGTCCAGTTTTCTGGTTCGGGACGATTCATATCGATCGCGATCAGTTTATACCTGGGGGCGTCCTGGTTGGTTCTTACATAGAGGATATTGTCCATATTTCCAATGTCAAAAAAATCCTTATCAAAGCTTTTAACGAGCCAGTTAAACGTAGTTTCCGTCATTTTCCTGAATCCAATGGCATTGCCACTGGTGCTCTCTATTGATGTGATAACGGCGTATTGTTCATCATCAGTAACGCTTATATAGAAATTCCTTAGCGGAAAATCCGGATCTTCATATACAAGTTGATCTTCTGATTGCGGGGTGCCGACCTTGTGGTAATAGACCTTATGGTTCCTGTTTGCCCCGGTTAATTTGTCACCCTCCTCAGGTTCCGGGTAACGGCTGTAGAAGAAACCATCTTTGTACCACGACATACCTGAAGACTTAATCCATTTCAGGTGATCCTCCAGATCTTTTCCGGTCTCTATATCCCTTATAAAAAACTCCTGCCAGTCGGATCCTGCCCTGGAGATACCATAACCTGCATATTTAGCATCTTTTGAAACAGAAAAGGTTTTTAGGGAAACTGTACCATCGTCGGAGAGGAGGTTTGGATCAAGGAATATCTCGCCCTTTTGTTCCAGATCCTTCATCATATAGACAACACTTTGGTTCTGCAGTCCCGTATTGTATGAGTAGAAATAGATGCCGCTTCTATTGATCGGCATCCCCATCTTCGGATAATCCCACAATTCAGTGATTCGCTCTTCTAATCGCTCCCTGAAAGGAATTTGTTCCAGGTAGCCAAAGGTAACCTCGTTTTGTTCTTTAACCCAGGTCTTTGTCTCTTCTGAGTTGTCATCTTCGAGCCACCGGTATGGATCGGCAACCTCTGTTCCGTGATAATTGTCTGTGTGATCAATTTTTTTTGTTTCAGGATAGACCAATTTTTCATTTTTGGTTTTACACGACATAAAAAGTGTAATTAGCACTGTTAAAACTACTGTTTTTTTCATTGTTGGCAGGATTTGGTAGTTAAATGAATTCCGTTGGTTAAATATATAAAACCGACTTGCTGACAAATCGTTTTTTTTGTTTAGATGTAAAGATATCTATCCGTTGGTAAAACAACAAAGGGATTTTTATGCTTAAAAACCTCTGTGCTGTCTGTCTGTCTGTCTGTCTGTCTGTCTGTTTATTTATGGCTATGCAAAAAAAACCGCTATACATTTAAGCAGAGCGGTTTTACATGTAGTTCAGAATTCTAGTCTCTTCTACGGTCGCGGTTATCTCTCCGATCGTGGTTATCCCTCCGATCTCTTCCGCCCCGGTTATCCCTACCATCCCTGCGGTTTCCCGACGGGCGCCTTTCCGGTTCAACAAAGCCTTCTGGTTTTGGAAGTAAAACCCTTCTTGAAAGTTTAAGCTTCCCGGATCCCGGTTCAATACCAATTAGTTTTACCTGGATTTGATCACCCTCTTTCAGAACCTCCTCTACTTTTTCGAGTCGCCGCCATTCTATTTCGGAAATGTGAAGCAGTCCGTCTTTCCCCGGCATGATCTCAACAAATGCTCCATACGGCTGAATGCTTTTTACCACTCCATCATAGACAGTATCCACCTCCGGTACCGCAATGATCCCTTTGATTCTCGCCATTGCTGCATCAATGGAATCCTTATTGGTTGCAAATACATCAACGATTCCCTTATTTTCAACCTCCTCAATTGTAATGGTTGTTCCTGTTGTAGCCTGTATCTCCTGGATTACCTTTCCACCGGGACCGATAATAGCACCTATAAATTCCTTATCAATTTCCAGTCTCTCTATTCTTGGTGCATGTGGTTTAAGTTCCGGATTTGGTTCAGCAATGGTTTCGAGCATGGCATCCAGGATGTGGAGTCTTCCCTTTTTTGCCTGTTCGAGTGCCTGTGCAAGAACTTCATAGGACAAACCTTCCACTTTGATATCCATTTGAGTGGCGGTAATGCCATCCTTTGTGCCGGTAACTTTGAAGTCCATATCACCAAGGTGATCTTCATCCCCCAGGATATCCGACAATACTGCAACTTTGTTTGTTTCTGTATTGGTGATCAGTCCCATGGCTATTCCTGAAACAGGTTTTCTGATCTGGATCCCTGCATCCATCATAGCAAGTGTTCCCGCGCAGACAGTTGCCATTGAAGAGGATCCGTTTGACTCAAGTATATCAGAGACGATCCTCAATGCGTATGGTAGATCCTCATCTTTAGGAACCACCCTTTTCAGAGCCCTGAGGGCCAGATTTCCATGTCCGATTTCGCGACGACTGGTGAAACGGTTTGGCCTGGCATCTCCTGTGGAGAATGGTGGGAAGTTATAGTGAAGGGTAAATTTCTCTGTCCCCTGTGTCAGTACCTCATCAATCATTTTCTGATCCAGTTTGGTTCCCAGTGTAACAGTTGTAAGTGATTGTGTTTCACCCCTTGTAAAAATAGCTGACCCATGCGCACCCGGCAGGTAATCGATCTCACACCAGATATCCCTGATTTCATCCGTTTTTCTTCCATCCAAACGAACGCCCTTGTCAAGAATCAGGTTTCTTACCACCTCTTTCTCAAGGTCATGGTAATACTTCCCGATCAGTTTCTGGTTGACCTCCTCTTCTCCTTTCTCGGCGACGAGCTTTTCGATAAAGTCATTTTTTACTTGACTAAACGCTTCGGTGCGTGCATGCTTATCGTTATCTGCAGATGCTGCCACTTTTTCACAATCAGCCCGAAGTTCTTTCCAGACTAGCTTTTTCAGCTCTTCATCATTCACCTCATGGGAGTATTCTCTTTTCTCTGTCTTTCCACATTCCTTCTCAAGTTCTTTTTGAGCGATACACATGGGCTTGATCGCTTCATGTGCAGTTTTGATTGCTTCCAGCATCTCCTCTTCAGAGATCTCGGCCATTTCACCTTCGATCATTAGAATATTGTCGTAGGTTGCTCCCACCATGATATCAATATCGGCGGACTTAAGTTCAGAGAAGGTTGGGTTCACGATGAATTCTCCATTTACACGGGCCACCCTGGCTTCGGCGATCGGCCCGCGAAAAGGGATATCAGAAACGGCCAGTGCAGCTGAAGCAGCTAAACCTGCTAGTGCATCAGGCATTGTCTCCCCATTTGCTGAGATCAGCGAAACGTTGACAAAGGTTTCAGCGTGATAATCTTCAGGAAACAGGGGACGAAGCGCCCGGTCAACCAGTCGTGAAGTAAGTATCTCATGGTCGCCCGGTCTGGCTTCTCTTTTAAAGAATCCGCCCGGAAAGCGCCCGTAAGCAGAGTAGTTTTCCCTGTATTCAACTGAAAGCGGCATAAAATCCACATCTTCCCTGGCCTCTTTCGCTGAAACAACTGTTGCAAGAAGCATGGTGCTTCCCATGCTAACAATAACCGATCCATCGGCCTGCTTGGCCAGTTTGCCGGTTTCGATCTTAATTTCCCTGCCATCTCCTAAGTCGATGGTTTTTGCTATTGGTGTTGGTTTTGACATATCTATTCTTCTAAAAATCTACATATAAAAAAGAAAGGCAATTTTGAAATTGCCCTTCCCTGACTTACAAATATTATTTATTTCCTTATCCTGAGGTCTTTAATGACAGCCCTGTAACGCTCTATATCTTTCTCTTTCAGATAATCGAGCAGGCTCCTGCGTTTTCCAACAAGGCGAAGCAGTGCACGTTGTGTACTGTGATCCTTTTTGTTGATCTTGAGGTGCTCGGTGAGATGATTGATCCTGTATGTAAAAAGAGCAATCTGACCCTCTGCAGAACCGGTATTGGACTCTGCTTTACCGTACTTTTTGAAAATTTCCTGTTTCTTTTCAGCCGTTAAATACATTCTT
>CAYOVC010000089.1:0-9035 GCA_964407305.1 uncultured Bacteroidaceae bacterium
TACTGCCAATGCTGAAACAGTCGAAGCTGGTTTCCGGATCATCCTTAAGGATGATAATGTCAACGCGATTCTTATCAATATATTTGGCGGTATTGTAAGATGCGACAGGGTTGCGCAGGGAGTGGTGGATGCTTATAAATCAATCGGTAACATTCCTGTTCCTGTTATTGTAAGGCTACAAGGAACAAATGCAGAAGAGGCAAAAGTGCTAATCGATCAATCCGGACTTGCCGTACATTCTGCCATCAGCCTGCAGGAAGCAGCAGATAAAGTCAGGGAACTGGTTTAGATCAACCTGGCCTTCACAAGCATCCCCTCCATCTGATCCCGGTATTCTATTGTCTGCTGTCGCGCAGATACCTCAAATTTACTTGTTACATCAGCATATAAAATTGATCGACTGACGTTAACCAGCATACCACAACGGTCATTATGACCGTTTATAAAAACATCTTCAAGACTGCCTCCCTGAACACCGATACCCGGAACAAGAAAAAAGTGGTCCGGTACAATTTTTCGGATCGATCTGAAATGCTCAGCTTTTGTTGCTCCCACTACAAACATCATGTTATCCTTATTTCCCCAGTCCTTTGCTGTTTTGATCACCTTTTCAAACAGTGTACAGTTCTCCTCAACAGCCAACTGCTGAAAGTCCGCTGCACCCACATTGGAAGTTAGCCCAAGTAGTATACTCCATTTGTTCTGAAAATCGAGGTAGGGCTGAATGCTATCCCTGCCCATATAGGGCGAAAGCGTAATTGCGTCAAAATTAAGATGATTAAAAAAAGCATTGGCATACAGGTTAGAGGTATTTCCTATATCACCCCTTTTTGCATCAGCTATTAAAAAGATATCCGGAAAGTTTTTCCTGACATAATTGACCGTCATTTCCAGACTCATCCAGCCTGCCGCACCCATACTTTCATAAAAGGCCAGGTTGGGTTTGTATGCAACCACAAGGTCTTCTGTTGCATCAATGATTCGCCTGTTAAATTCAAAAATCGGGTACTCCTTATCCAGCAGTGCCCTGGGAATCTTATTGAAATCCGTATCGAGTCCGACACATAAAAAACTGGTTTTCTTTTTGATGTTCTGAAAAAGCTCTTCTGAGGTCATATTCAATTAATTTGGTTATTCCATTCCACTCTCCTTCAGCTTTTCTGCATTCTCTGCCATGCGGAGCTTATCAATTATTTCATGAATATCCCCGTCTATAATTGCATTCAGGTTGTAGAGTGTAAGGTTGATCCTGTGATCAGTTACACGACCCTGTGGATAATTGTATGTCCTGATCTTTGCCGAACGGTCGCCAGATGCTACCATCGTTTTCCTCTTATTAGCTGTCTCATCTATTCGCTTCTGATACTCAAGATTATACAGCCTGGTTCGCAGTTCTTTCATCGCTTTATCCAGGTTCTTTAGTTGAGACTTCTCATCCTGACACGTGACAACAATTCCTGAAGGAATATGTGTGAGCCTTATCGCGGAATAGGTAGTATTCACCGACTGTCCGCCGGGACCGGATGAGCAATAGGTATCCTTTCGAATATCTTCCTGCTTTACCTCGACCTCAAAATCATCAGCCTCGGGAAGGACAGCAACAGTTGCTGCAGAGGTATGTACCCTCCCCTGAGTCTCTGTCTGCGGCACACGCTGTACACGATGAACACCCGATTCATATTTCAAAACACCGTATACTCCTTCGCCCGAAACAGACATGATAATCTCTTTGTATCCTCCGACTGTTCCTTCTGTAAAACTGGTCGTCTCTACCTTCCATTTTTTTGATTCGGCAAACTTAAGATACATCCTGTACAGATCACCGGCAAAAATACTCGCCTCATCACCACCTGTACCCGCCCGTATCTCAAGAATCGCATTTTTATCATCTTCCGGGTCGTCAGGTACCAGTAAAAATTTGATCTCATCCTCAAAAGGAACTTTTTTACTGTTTAACTCCTCCAGTTCCTCCCTGGCCATCTCCCTCATCTCCGGATCAGATCCCTCGGCAATAATCTGTTTGGCCTCATCAATATTACTTAAAAGATCCCTATAGTTTTTGTATGACTCAACGACCGGCTCAAGCTGACTATATTCTTTGTTCAGTTTGATATATCTTTTCATATCTGCTATGATTTCCGGCTGCGTGATCAGTTTACCGACCTCCTCAAACCGTGCTGAGATTCCTTCAAGCCTTGTTAAAATTAAGTTTTCATTCATTACGTTTTGGCAATTAATATGTAAAATCCCCCCTGTCTGTCTTGATTGTGAGCATCTTCTTTTCTGATTCTTCCACGTGTCCGATTAACCTGGCATCCACGTTGAATCCATCAGCGATCTGAATCATCTCCCTGGCAGTCTCACTGTCTGTATAAATCTCAAAGCGATGGCCCATATTAAATACCTGGTACATCTCCCTCCAATCGGTCCCGGACTCTTCCTGGATGATCCTGAACAGGGGAGGCACATCAAATAGCTGATCCTTGATGATATGGACATTATCTGCAAAATGCAGCACCTTGGTCTGGGCCCCACCTGAGCAATGTATCATACCATGAACAGCATCTTGGTGTT
The DNA here is from genome assembly GCA_964407305.1 of uncultured Bacteroidaceae bacterium. GTDB lineage: Bacteria > Bacteroidota > Bacteroidia > Bacteroidales > M55B112. The sequence continues at coordinate 2,575 of CAYOVC010000089.1, forward strand.
CCCTGAGTATTGCGGCAACCACAGGAGCATATGTCCTGGTTGGGGAGAGCACCAATTTACCAATTTCAATCCCGAGCTCTTTTATTATGTCCGTCAGCTTGTAAGACCCTGAATAAACCAAATCCCTCGGAACCAAAGGATCAAATCCTTCGGGGTATTTTTCAGTAAGATAATGCGCGAACAGATCATGTCTCGCTGAAGTAAGTCCATTGCTGCCCATTCCTCCGTTATAGAATTTTTCGTATGAAGCCTTACCAGAGGATGAAAAGCCAACAATAACATCACCCGGAACTATCCTGTTTTCGATGATATCTGAACGCCTCGCCCTGGCAATGACAGTAGAATCTACAATAACAGTTCTGACCAGATCTCCAACATCAGCTGTCTCTCCCCCACTTGAATAGATCGTAACACCCATCTCCCTCAGCTCAGACAAAATCTCCTCAGTCCCATTGATGATGGCAGAGATCACTTCGCCTGGAATATTCAGCTTGTTTCTTCCAATTGTAGAACTCAATATAATGTTACCGGTGATTCCGACACAGAGCAGATCGTCAAGATTCATGACAATGGCGTCCTGGGCAATTCCCTTCCATACAGACAGATCTCCTGTCTCTCTCCAATACAGGTAGGCGAGTGACGATTTCGTTCCGGCACCATCGGCATGCATTACCAGACAGTATTCAGGATTATTTGAAAGCCGATCTGGTATAACCTTACAGAATGCTCGTGGAAACAGTCCTTTATCAATGCCTTTTAATGCATTATGGACATCCTCTTTGGATGAGGAAACTCCACGCGCCTTGTACCTGGAAGAAGAATTCATTCAATTCTGTTTTTTGCATTGCAAAAGTACAAAATATTAGAGAGACCGTATTCATTATGATACCGGGAAACAACAATCATTGTATTGCCAATCTGCTGATGACAATTAAAGTGCCCTAAGCACAATGGTGCCAGTCTAGTTACGCGGAATATAATCTGTTGAAAGCACCCTGAATTCTGTCCGCCTGTTGATCTGGTGTGCCTGCTCCTGAAGCTCGGCAGGTAGCTGGTTAATGAAGCTCTCCGTAAGCACATCACCTTCATCCAGGAAGGTGTAATCTTCAAGGATCTTTTCATCCACGACCTTGGGCTGTGATTCACCGTAACCTTTAGCCTGCAGCCTGTCTGCTGCTATACCTTTGGAGATCAGATAATCAACAACAGATTGTGCCCGCTTTTGTGATAGCTCCATGTTATCAGCAGGGGCTCCCCGGGTATCTGTGTGTGACATCAGCTCAATTGTTACATTCGGATTGTCATTCAGTGTCTCCACCAGGTTGTCAAGAGAAACCATAGATTCTGGCCTTAAATCCCACTTGGCAAAATCGTAGAAGATATTTGGAAGTTCAATCACCTGCTCCGTCGATGCGAGATAGATCGTAACGTCAAATTCACGGCTCTGGTCGAGCCCCTTTGTTGATTCCCTTGCTTTCCCCCTCAGGTATCCCTGCTTACCAGCAATAAAGACATAATCTGTTGAAGGCTTGAGCATAAACCGGAACGCGCCGTCCTCTTTGGTGGTAGACTCAACGGTAATACCATCGCTGCCTACGGCTGTCACCTTTGCACCTTGAAGCAACTGATTGGTCCGGTCGTCCCTGACAACACCGTTCGCAGCAAATTCAAGCGGTGGCAATACAAACGAATATATTTCATCATTCCCCCGGCCCTTGCGACTCGAGCTAAAAAAACCCCTTTCCATCTCAGCTTCAAAGACAATACCAAAATCATCTTCAAACGAATTAATCGGCGACTTCAGGTTTTCAATAACCCAGCTCCCCAATTCGTCCTTCTTAGCTTTGAAAATATCAAGACCTCCAAGACCAATACGGCCGTCGGAGCTAAAATAGAGTGTTCCATCGGGATGCACATATGGAAAAACCTCATTCCCGGGAGTGTTTATCTCTTCGCCCATATTTTTTGGCTCTCCCCATTCACCGCTCTCTTTCGTTACCATCCAGATATCATTTTCGCCGATTCCACCTGGCATATTAGAGACAAAGTAAAGCGTCTCCCCGTCGGGTGAGATTGCCGGATGCGCCGCAGTGATACTATCCCCGAGAATATTCAGAGACGTCGGCTCACCCCACTCGCCAGCAGAACGTTTTGCTGAATAGATCTGACAGGCAAGTTTTTGATTTTTGGCGACTTTACAGCGGGTCAGATATACCGTTGAAAAATCACTGGAAAAATTGGTGGTCCCATCTTCAAATTCGGAATTAAGTGCTTCAACCGGAACAGGTACGCTCCACTTTCCCTTACGGTCCATTCTGGAGGAGAATATATCAGCAAAACTCTGTCCTGTGGCACCATGCTTATCATTACCCTGGGCATCCTCCCGTGTAGAGGTAAAATAGACATCCATATAATCGGCACTTGCAAAAGATGGACTCCAGTCACGCTGAAACGTGTTGAAATAGCGCATATTCTCAACAATGTAACCAGTTGGGTTGTCGATCCAATCCTTTGCTGTCCGTGCAGATTCAATACCCCAGTCACCCCGGGGATCGTCTGGGACAAGGTCCTTGTATGTTTCAAATTGCTCTTGCGCCTCTTCAAACCTTCCATAGCGCATCAATGACTGACCATAACGCAGATAGAGCTCCGGATTCTGATAGTCCTGCATAAGTGCTTTCCTGTACCAGAGCGTTGCCTGCCTGGGTTCTCCAATGGTGCGGTAACACTCACCAATCTTAAAAACAATCTCTGCCTGCTTCTCTTTATCCGAAACCTTCCCATAAGCCTTTTTAAAAAGATCGATGGCTTCATAATATTCACCGGCTTCATAGGCAGCATTTGCCCTTGAGTCTCTCTCTTTTCGTTGCCCCTCAGCCGGTTGAACAGCTATTATGAGCCCAAACACCATCAGAAATGTTATTCCCTTATGCATCATATAAATATCTGAAAAATATTTTCAATAATTCCTAAAATTACAGCTTTTTCGCATATAATAAACGGACAAACCTGTCAGGTTCTTGTGTGCACTAGTTACTGAACAACAATTCACGATATTTAGGAAGTGGCCACATCTCATCATCAATAATTAATTCCAACTTATCGATATGATACCTGATTTTATCCAGAAAGGGAAACACATTTTTGGAATATGCAACTGCCCGCTTTTCCACCGAAACAATTTTATTGGCAACACTCCGGGCCTCCACCATCTGGTTAACCATATTTTTTATCTCTGTGACACGTTCTGATATCTCCTTGATCAGATCAACACGATTTCCGGAAAGCTCCCTGTAACCGTCACCATATAGCTCCTTAAGCAGAGTAACATTTTGCATCAACACATTTTGATATTTCACTGCTGTTGGGACAATATGATTAATAGCCAGATCACCCAATACACGAGCCTCGATCTGGATTTTCATGATATAATTTTCAAACATGACCTCTACCCTGGCATCTATCTCATTCTCTCCAAGGATTCCAAGTGAGGTGAGCAATTTCTTGGCCGATTCGGAGTGATAGGCACGAATTGATTCAGGGACATCTGTAATATTACTTAACCCGCGTTTTTTCGCCTCTTTGATCCATTCTTCACTATAGTTGTCTCCTTCAAACCTGATTGGTTTTGAAGTGATGATGAGCTCCCTGAGTGTTTGAAAAATTGCCTCATCTTTCTTCACCCCCTTTTCAATCAGGGTCTCAACAGAGATACTGAATTCTTTCAGTTGAGCAGCAACAGCTGCATTCAGAACAGCCATGGGTGTTGCGCAATTGGCGCTTCCGCCTACAGCCCTGAATTCAAAACGGTTTCCGGTAAATGCAAAAGGTGAAGTTCTGTTCCTGTCCGTATTGTCCAATAATATTTCCGGTATCTTACCAATATCAAGTTTCAGCTCTGTTTTCTCATCTGGAGTCATTTTTCTGTTGGTCACCTGCTCCTCTATCTGGTCGAGCATTTTTGAAACCTCTCCTCCGAGAAAACATGAGAGTATTGCCGGAGGAGCCTCGTTTGCTCCCAGCCGGTGTGCATTCGATGCGGTCACTATGCTTGCACGCAGCAGGTCCTGGTGATCGTAAACCGCCTTGATGGTATTTACAATAAAAGTGAGAAATTGTAAATTAGACTTTGGGTTTTTCCCGGGAGAGTGCAAAACCACGCCTGTATTTGTTGACAATGACCAGTTATTATGTTTACCGGAACCGTTGATTCCCTTAAACGGTTTTTCATGAAACAGCACCCTGAACCCATGATGCCGCGAAATTCTTTTCATCAGCTCCATGGTAAGTACATTCTGGTCGACAGCAAGGTTGCATTCGCTGTAAAGAGGAGCTATTTCGTATTGGTTGGGGGCCACCTCATTGTGCCTCGTTTTAACCGGGATTCCCAACTTGTAGGCTTCGTACTCCAGCTCCTTCAAAAATGAACTGACCCGCTCAGGAATGGATCCGAAATAATGATCATCAAGCTGCTGATCTTTTGCAGATGCATGTCCCATCAAGGTTCTGCCTGTAAGTGATAGATCAGGTCGGGCATAAAAGAGGGCCTCATCCACCAGGAAGAATTCCTGCTCCCAACCCAGGTTTGCCTGAACACTGGTAACATTTTTATCAAACAACTGACAAACTGCTGTTGCCGCCAGATCCAATGCATTCAAAGCCCTTAACAAAGGTGTCTTGTGGTCCAGCGCCTCTCCTGTATATGATATAAAAATCGTTGGTATACTAAGTGTATCCCCGATCACAAATGCAGGTGAAGATGGATCCCATGCAGTATATCCCCTGGCCTCAAAGGTATTTCTTAATCCGCCGCTTGGGAAAGAAGACGCATCAGGCTCCTGCTGTGCAAGTGCTTCTCCTGAAAATGACTCTACCAGATAACCATTTTCAACATGATCCAAAAAAGCATCATGCTTCTCTGCTGTTCCTCCTGTTAAGGGCTGAAACCAGTGCGTGTAATGTGTGGCACCCCTGTCAACAGCCCAGGATTTCATGCCCATGGCAACTGCATCTGCCATCTTCCTGTCAATAGGCATACCCCTCGATATTGACTTTATAACATGATCATATGCATCCTGTGCCAGGTACTTTTGCATTTTCTTATCGTCAAATACATTGTTGCCAAAATAATCTGCCACCTCCTTCGAGGGGGGATTAACATCCCTGGGTGACCTGTTGTTGATCTTTTCAAGCGCTGAGAATCGTATAATTGCCATAATTTTGATTATTTGTATAATTCATCGCAATATAAGCAGAATTTTTGATTGATGCCTTTATCACCCCCCCATTTCTCAAGGTGATATAATTAAAAAACGGAGTGCCTGTTTTAAGACACCCCGTTAAAAATGGGTTATTAAAATAAAATCTATTAATCAACCATCAGTTTACTGACGATTTTTGAAACTCAGATAGTACTCTTGCAGACTTTACAGATTTGACGATAACTGCAGCTACCTTGTAAGGATCAGCATTGGATGCGGGTCGCCTGTCTTCCAGCCTTCCCTTCCAACCATTTTCAATGGTGGAGATAGGGATACGTATAGATGCCCCCCGGTCTGAAACACCGAATGAAAATTTATCGATCGACTGTGTTTCATGAGCACCTGTCAACCGCTCACCATTATCGGCACCATACACCGTAATGTGCTCCTCAATATGCTTACCAAACTCCTCACAGATGGCAGTAAACAGCTTCTCACCTCCTTTGTCTCTCATTAAACCGTTGGAGAAATTAGCATGCATACCCGATCCGTTCCAATCGCCCTTCACAGGTTTCGGATGAATATTGATTCGTACTCCATATTTTTCTCCTACACGCTCTGCCAGATAACGCGCCACCCATGTCTGATCGCCCGCCTCTTTGGCTCCTTTTGCAAAGATCTGGTACTCCCACTGACCTTTCATAACCTCCGCATTGATCCCTTCAATATTGATACCGGCATCAATACATGCGTCCAGGTGCTCCTCAACCATGTTACGCCCAATATTGAATTCAGCTCCTACAGAACAGTAAAAAGGACCCTGGGGAGGAGGATAATATCCCGGCGCTGGAAATCCAAGTGGTGTATGATGATTCAAATCCCATAAAACATACTCCTGCTCGAAACCAAACCAGAAATCATCATCATCATCATCGATGGTTGCCCGGCCATTGGAAGGGTGCGGTGTACCATCAGAGTTCATTACTTCGGTCATCACCAGATAACCGTTTTTTCTTTGGGGATCATTACAAATAAAAACCGGTTTTAAAAGACAGTCTGATTTGCTTCCGCTGGCCTGCAGAGTGGAAGAACCATCAAAGGACCATATTGGCGCATCTTCAAGTTTGCCGCTAAAATCGGAAACAACCAGTGTTTTACTTCTCATCATCTGGGTCGGTTTGTACCCGTCAAGCCAGATGTACTCTAATTTTGATTTCATAACTGTGTTTTTTAGTGTATTGTATTTATTATTTTTTTGTG
>CAYOVC010000090.1:0-8860 GCA_964407305.1 uncultured Bacteroidaceae bacterium
CTCTTTTGTTTTTCGGCAAGTCTACGCCAACAATTCTAGCCATATTCCTGTTTTAATTTTGTTCAATAAAACGATTATCCCTGACGCTGTTTGAACTTGGGATTCTTTTTGTTTATAACATACAAACGCCCTTTCCTGCGAACGATTTTACATTCCGCACTGCGTTTTTTAACTGATGCTCTTACTTTCATTTCACTATCTCTTTATTTATATCTGTATGATATTCTGCCCTTGGTAAGGTCGTAGGGTGACATTTCCACTTTAACCTTATCACCGGGCAGCAATTTTATATAATGCATTCGCATTTTTCCGGAGATGTGTGCTGTGATCACATGACCATTTTCCAGCTCTACCCTAAACATTGCATTTGACAATGCTTCGGTGATCACACCATCCTGCTCAATTGATGCCTGTTTTGCCATAGTCAGACTATTTATTTATTACTTCGTCTATATATGAAAAAGTTGATAATATATCAGCTTCTCCCTTATCAACGACAACTGCCAGTTCAAAATGTGCTGAAGGTAACCTGTCTGCGGTACTGATGGTCCACCCATCGGCACCCTGCCTGATCTGCCTCTTTCCCATGTTGATCATCGGTTCAATACAGATCACCGTACCCTTCTTCAATTTTACACCTGTTCCCCTCCTGCCGTAATTTGCGACTTCGGGTTCCTCGTGCATCTTTTTACCGAGCCCGTGCCCCACCAGTTCCCTTACCACGGAATACCCGTTACTTTCTGCATGGGTTTGAACTGCATGACCAATATCCCCGGTCCGTTGTCCCTCGACAGCTTTTTCAATTCCTTTATAGAGGCTCTCACGGGTAATCATCAAAAGGCGCTTTACCTTCGGACTGACCTCTCCAACCTCAAATGTAAATGCGGTATCTCCATAGAAGCTGTTTTTCAGCACACCGCAATCGACCGATATAATATCGCCCTCTTTCAGAACAGTTTCTTTTGAGGGGATACCATGAACCACCTGTTCATTTACACTCGTGCAGAGTGTAGCAGGAAACCCCTGGTAACCTTTAAAGCCGGGTTCCGCATCATGGTCACGAATAAACGTTTCCGCGATGGAATCCAGCTCACCGGTAGAGATACCCGGTCGGATATGCTGGGCGATCTCAGCCAGTGTTTTTGAAACCAGCAGGTTACTCTCCCGCACCAATTCGATCTCTTCTGCTGTCTTTATAAAAATCATCAAAGAACTTTTCTCAGGTCAGATCGCCGTAGTTGCCCCACCGGAGCGACCCTTGATCTTTCCTGATTTCATTAATCCGTCGTAGTGCCGCATCAGAAGATGACTTTCGATCTGCTGCAACGTATCGAGGATAACCCCAACCATAATAAGTAAAGATGTCCCTCCAAAAAACATGGCAAAAGCCATTGACACCCCGAACATCATGGCAAATGCCGGCATAATGGCAACAAATGCCAGAAAGAAGGAGCCCGGCAGGGTAATTTTCGACATGACTGAATCGAGAAACTCTGCTGTTTTTCTTCCCGGCTTAACCCCGGGAATAAAGCCTCCGTTTTTCTTCATATCCTCCGCCATCTGTGTCGGATTCACCGTCACCGCTGTATAGAAATAGGTAAAGAGTATGATCAATACCGCATTGGTAAAATTATACCAAAATCCCACAGGATTGGAAAAAGCGGCTGCAACACCTGTAGCAGAATCCGACTGTGCAAATCCTGCAATAGTAACAGGGATAAACATCAGTGCCTGTGCAAAAATGATCGGCATAACACCTGCCGCGTTAACTTTAAGCGGTATATACTGCCTGACGCCACCATATTGTTTATTACCCACGATCCTTTTTGCGTACTGTACCGGTATTCTCCTGGTACCCTGCACGAGCAGGATCGAGAGCATAAATACAACAAACAGAACGAGAATCTCCAGAAGGAAAGCTACCAGTCCTCCCCCCTGCTGCTCTAGTCTTGAAGCGAATTCAAGTCCGAGTGCCTGTGGAAATCCGGCGATAATACCGATCATGATAATCAGGGAAACCCCGTTTCCGATTCCCTTATCTGTGATCCGCTCACCCAACCACAATATAAACATGGTACCTGCTGTAAGTATGATCACTGCACCGATCTTGGAAAAGCTTGGTGAGAATGCATCCGGAGGAAGCTGGTATGTCAGGCTGGCGATATACGTTGGGGCCTGAAGCAGCAAAATTGCCACTGTAAGGTACCTGGATATCTGGTTAATCTTCCGTCTCCCGCTCTCTCCTTCACGCTGCAGACGCTGAAAATAGGGAACAGCGATTCCAAGTAACTGAATCACGATGGTTGCCGAAATATAGGGCATAATCCCCAGTCCGAATATCGACGCCCTTGCAAAGGCACCCCCCGTAAAAAGGTTAATGATATCCATGATATTTCCTGACGGCTGCTGCAGGTTGGCGAGCCTGGTGGGATCTATACCCGGCAAAACAACATGCGTTCCAAGCCTGTATACCAATAGTATACCGAGCGTATAGAGAATTCTGGATCGCAGCTCCTCAATTTTCCAAATGTTCCTTAATGTTTCTAAAAACTTCTTCATCAAGTTTAGATTTTTTCCGCCGTGCCGCCCTGAGCCTCAATAGCAGCAACAGCTGATTTAGAGAAAGCGTGGGCCTTCACATTCAGTTTGGTTTTCAATTCACCTTCACCCAAAATTTTCACCAGGGTACTTTTTTGTACCAAACCGGCATCTCTCAACGTGTCGACAGTAATCTCAGTAAGATTTTTCTTCTCTGCCAGTTCCTGCAGGGTGGCTATGTTGATTGCCTTAAACTCCTTCCGGTTGATATTAGTAAACCCAAACTTCGGTAACCGGCGTTGCAATGGCATCTGTCCGCCCTCAAAACCGAACGTTCTGGAGTAACCTGACCGTGACTTCTGTCCTTTATGACCACGGGTTGACGTGCCGCCATAGCCGGATCCCTGGCCTCTGCCCAGACGCTTCTTACCTTTTGTCGAACCTTTTGCGGGTTTTAAATTACTCAAATCCATTTTCCTGATCTATATTGTGATTATTACTTAACCTCTTCCACACTCAGCAGGTGTGATATCTTTTTTACCATCCCCACTATCTGCGGAGTTGCCTCCAATTCCACGGTGTGGTTGATCCTTTTCAGACCCAGGGCCTCAAGGGTTTTTTTCTGACGAACTGTCTGTCCGATCTTACTTCTCTTCTGGGTAATTCTGATTTTTCCCATTATTAGCCTAATTAACCGTTAAAAACTTTATCTATTGATACACCGCGATGTTGTGACACAGTGTGTGCATCCCTCAGCTCAAGCAATGCAGCAAAAGTGGCCTTCACCAGGTTGTGCGGATTGGACGAACCCTTGGATTTAGCGAGTACATCAGTTATACCAACACTTTCCAGTACGGCCCGCATGGCACCTCCTGCCTTGACACCGGTACCATTCGCTGCAGGTTTCATGAAGATGGTTGCTCCTCCATATTTAGACACCTGCTCGTGCGGTATAGTGCCATTGATCACAGGAACCTTGATGAGGTTCTTTTTTGCGTCCTCAACACCTTTGGCAATCGCGGTGGTGACCTCATTGGCCTTTCCAAGTCCGTGACCCACGATACCATCCTCATTGCCTACTACAACGATTGCCGAGAAGCTGAATGTCCGGCCTCCCTTGGTAACTTTGGTAACACGCTGGATGCTTACCAGACGATCCTTCAGTTCGAGATCACTTGTTTTTACTTTCCTGATACTATTTGTTGACATAGCAATTCTTAAAATTTAAGTCCGTTTTCCCTGGCAGCATCGGCTAAGCTCTTCACCCTGCCATGATATAAATAACCGTTCCTGTCAAATTTCACAGTCTCGATACCTTTCTCTTTCGCTTTACCTGCAATTGCCGCCCCGACAAGTTTTGCCTGTTCGATTTTGTTTACCTTTTTCCCGGCAATGTCCTTTTCACTTGAAGAAGCTGCCAGGATTGTCTCTCCGGTAAGATCATTAATGAGCTGCACATAAATCTGCTTGTTACTTCTGAAAACCGATAACCGTGGTACATCTGAAGTACCGGTCAGGTTCTTCCTGATTCTCATCTTGATCCTGCTTCTTCTCTTATGCTTTGTTAAAGCCATCTCTGTAGTTTTTTCTTATTTCTGTTGTTAACCAAAACTGTTAGCACTATACTGCAGCAGATTTCCCTGCTTTCCTTCTGAGTTGTTCGCCAACAAACTTAATCCCTTTTCCTTTGTAGGGTTCTGGCGGACGGAAGGATCTTATTTTCGCTGCAACCTGACCGATCAATTGCTTATCTGCACTGGTCAGGGTGATCACCGGATTGGACCGTCTTTCTGTTTTTGTCTCCACCTTTACCTCTTCAGGTATTCTAAAATGGATGTCGTGTGAAAAGCCCAGGCTCAACTCCAGAATCTGGCCCTTTGCTTCTGCACGGTATCCAACACCGACCAGTTCAAGTTGAATTGTATAGCCCTCTGAAACACCTGTAATCATATTATTAATCAGCGACCGGTAAAGGCCGTGCATGGATTTGCTTCTGATCGATTCATCGGTACGTTCGAGAACAACCTCCTGGTCATCTGTCTTGAGGGTAACTGCTTTGTCGACCTGTTGCTGAAGCTCGCCTTTGGGGCCCTTCACGGTAACCAGGTTTTCATTGTCAACAGTTACAGTAACTCCCTGTGGTAAACTGATGGGTAATATTCCAATCCTTGACATGGTAAAAATCTTTCTGTTTTAATATACATAACACAACACCTCACCACCGATGCCCATGGTCTTGGCCTCCTTGTCGGTCATCACACCCTGTGATGTAGACAAAATAGAGATGCCAAGTCCGTTCAGAACACGGGGTATTGACTCCTTATCTGCGTACTTTCGAAGTCCCGGGCGACTCACCCTCCCAAGTTCCTTGATCGCCGGTATTTTTGATTCCGGGTGGTACTTCAAAGCGATCTTGATATATCCTTGCGGACCTTCGTCCACAAATTTATAATTCAGGATATAGCCTTTTTCAAAAAGAATACGTGTAATATCTTTCTTTATATTGGACGCAGGAATATCCACGATTTTGTGATTAGCCATCACTGCGTTCCTGATTCTTGTCAGATAATCTGAAATCGGATCTGTCATTTTTCTCTCTTTAAAATTCTTCTGTTTAACAATTACCAGCTGGCTTTTTTAATTCCCGGGATCAGTCCTGAAGAGGCCATCTCCCTGAAAGTGATCCTGCTAATACCAAACTGGCGCATATATCCTTTTGGTCGCCCGGTAAGTCTGCACCGGTTGTGCAACCTGATAGGATTTGAGTTCCTCGGAAGGCGGCTCAGTCCGATATAATCACCCTCGGCTTTTAATTTTGCCCTCTTTTCGGCATACTTTTCAATTAACTTCTGGCGCTTAACTTCGCGAGCCATCATTGATTCTTTGGCCATATTCTTATTGTTTTATGTTTTTAAAAGGCAAACCAAATTCCTTTAACAGGGCAAACGCCTCCTCATCAGTATCTGCTGTGGTCACGAAAGTGATATCCATGCCCGAGATCCGGTTCACTTTATCAATGTCAATTTCCGGAAAGATAATCTGCTCCGTGATACCGAGGGTATAATTGCCACGCCCGTCAAGTTTGGCTGAAATACCGTTGAAGTCACGTATCCTCGGCAATGAGACATTGATCAGGCGCTCCAGAAATTCATACATTCTTTCGCGTCTCAGTGTCACCTTTACACCGATTGGCATTCCTCTTCTCAGTTTAAAGTTGGAAATGTCTTTCTTTGAAACGGTCTGCACAGCCTTTTGTCCTGAAATCTGCGTCAGCTCCTCTTCTGCTGAATCGATCATTTTCTTATCGGCAATGGCTTGTCCGACTCCACGGTTGATAACAATCTTAGTAAGTCTGGGAGCCTGCATTACACTGCTGTAACCAAATTGCTTGGTCAGCACTGGAATGATCTCCTCAGCATACTTTTGTTTTAATGTAGGTATGTATTCCATTATTTGATCTCCTCACCTGATTTTTTTGAATATCTGACTAATTTCTCTTTGTCGTCTTTTTTTCTTCCGATCCTGGTGGCCTCACCGGTAGAGGGATCGATCACATTCAGATTCGAAATATGGATCGGTGCCTCCTTTTTGATAATTCCTCCCTGTGGATTGTCAGCATTTGGTTTGGTGTGTTTGGAAACCATATTCACACCTTCCACAATGGCTCGTGTCTGTTTCTTCTCGATTTCAAGCACTCTTCCCTGCTGACCCTTATATTCTCCTGAGTTTACAATGACAATGTCGCCTTTCCTGATATGTAATTTCTTCTGCATTGGGTTATTCATTTAAATATTACAACACCTCTGGTGCCAGAGATACGATCTTCATGTGCTTATCCCGAAGCTCCCTGGCAACTGGTCCGAAAATACGTGTGCCACGCATTTCATTCGTAGTATTTAACAGTACCACGGCATTATCATCGAACCTGATGTAGGAACCATCATTGCGCCTGATCTCCTTTTTCGTACGCACCACCACGGCCCTGGTCACTGTACCTTTTTTTATCTCACTTGATGGAATGGCACTCTTTACACTAACGATCACCTGATCGCCAATAGAGGCATACCTCTTTTTGGTCCCACCGAGTACCCTGATGCAAAGTACCTCCTTTGCACCACTGTTATCTGCTACCGATAGTCTGCTTTCCTGTTGTATCATGGCTTACTTGGCTCTTTCAATAATTTCTATTAATCTCCACCTTTTGTTTTTGCTCAATGGCCTCGTCTCACTGATCTTCACTGTATCGCCTGCGTGGGCATTATTCTCTTCATCATGAGCCATAAATTTGGAGCTCTTGTTCACAAATTTGCCGTAAATCGGATGCTTTACCTTCCGCTTAACAACAACTACGATGGACTTATCCATGCTGTCGCTTACAACAACACCGACACGTTCTCTTCTTGTTTTCCTGGTTATCTCTTCCATGTTATTCTTTGCTTTCTGTCTGCTCAGCAGCCTTTCTGGATCTCAATTCAGTTTTTAATCGTGCAATGATCTTACGGGTCGCAGGTATTTTGTTTGGATTATCCAAGGGAGAAACTGCATGGTTCATTTTCAATCTTGCCAGCAAATTCTCTTCGGTATCGATTCTCTCGATGATCTCCGCTGTTCCCAATTCTCTGATCTCGGAATTCTTCATCCTGATATTATTTATTTCATTTCATAATCATGTCTGACGACAAACCTGGTCTTCACCGGAAACTTTTGTGCACCAATTCTGATCGCCTCCTTTGCCACCTCAAAAGGCACACCCTCAACCTCAAAGATGATCCGCCCGGGGGTTATGGGATACACAAATCCTTCAGGGGCACCTTTTCCTTTACCCATTCGCACCTCAGCGGGTTTCTTGGTAATGGGCTTGTCGGGAAATATTCTGATCCACAACTGACCCTCCCTTTTCATGTGGCGGGTAACGGCCTGACGGGCAGCTTCGATCTGGCGACTGGTGATCCAGGCTGTTTCGAGCGATTTCATCCCAAAAGAGCCGAAAGCAAGTGTATTTCCCTTCTGCGCATTTCCTTTCATGCGCCCCTTTTGCATTCTCCTGTATTTTGTCTTCTTAGGTTGTAACATTACCTTAAAATATTAGGGTATTCTGATTGACTATCTTTTGTTTCTCATTCTGGAACCGCCACCTTTTGGCTTTACATTCTTAGCTCCGATATTTGGTGAGAGATCTCTCTTTCCAAACACCTCACCGTTACAGATCCATACCTTGATGCCAAGTACCCCTACTTTGGTATGTGCTTCTGCCAGCGCATAATCAATATCGGCACGAAGTGTGTGCAACGGGATCCTTCCCTCCTTGTATGTTTCCGACCTGGCCATCTCCGCACCTCCCAGCCTTCCGCTGATCAGCACCTTAATACCTTCGGCACCCATTCGCATCGTTGATGCGATCGCCATTTTGATTGCACGGCGGTAAGAAACTTTTCCTTCAAGTTGCCTTGCTATATTATTGGCTACGATTGTGGCATCAAGTTCTGGTCGCTTCACCTCAAAAATATTGATCTGCACCTCCTTGTTGGTGATCTTTTTCAACTCCTCCTTCAACTTGTCAACCTCTTGTCCGCCTTTACCGATAATAATTCCCGGGCGAGCCGTATTTACAGTAACAGTAATCAGTTTAAGGGTTCTCTCGATGATAATCTTCGAGATACTGGCCTTTGCCAGACGGGCATTCAGGTACTCCCTGATTTTTACATCCTCAACAAGTTTGGTTGAATAATCCTTTCCGCCAAACCAATTGGAATCCCATCCCTTGATGATTCCTAACCTGTTACCTATCGGATTTACTTTTTGTCCCATGTATATTATTTTTCTTGAGATTCAACAGATTCAACTTCTTCAGCAACGTGACGACTACCGAGTACGATTGTAACGTGATTCGAACGCTTCTTGATCCTGTGGGCACGGCCCTGGGGGGCAGGTTGAATCCTTTTTAATGTACGTGACTGGTCAACAAATGCTTCTTTAACAATAATATGGCTCTCCTCGATACGTGCTCCCTCATTTTTAGCCTGCCAGTTGGCAATCGCTGAAAGAAGGAGTTTCTCAACATTTCGGGATGCTTCCTTTTTGCTGTACTTGAGCATATCAAGGGCTCTGTTCACTTCAACACCCGTGATCATATCGGTAACAAGCCTCATCTTACGCGGAGATGTCGGACAATCTCTCAATACAGCCTGGTACTGGCTCTTTTTTGCCTCCTTTACCTGTTCGGCTCTTAGTCTTTTTCTGGCACCCATTGTATATGGTATTTAAATATTCCTTATTTCTGTTTTCCACCGTGTCCCCGGAAGATACGTGTCGGTGCAAATTC
>CAYOVC010000091.1:0-8836 GCA_964407305.1 uncultured Bacteroidaceae bacterium
TCAAACACCAGTGGCCGCAAGGCTGTGCCGGTTCGACCCCGGCTCCGGGTACAAAAAACAGAGTGAGAGTGAAGAGCGAGAGCGATGAACACTCACTCTGTTTTTTTCTTCGCTCTCACTCTCACACTCACTCTTTCATTATAGCGAGAGCGATGAACGAACACTCTGATTTTTCTTCGCTCTCATACTTACAAATACTCTATCATCTCTGCAAGTTGAAGAAAATAATTATTTGACCATATTTCAAGTTCCTTTTGATCCCTGATAAAAGGAGTAACATCTCTTTTGACCATATCTATGTCTGCAGAAGAAAGCCGGGTTTTCAGTTTATCTATGAAATCTTTCTTATTCAGATCTATGCCATTAATCTGTCTGCTACGCACTTGCAAATGATTAAAGTTGAGAGGTATTTGGTTTCTTATGTACCACTCGAAATCATACCAATCCCGGCCTTTTACCCTGGTCTTCCAATTCCGGAATAACAATGCATGCATCTTTCCAGCAAACATATCGGACAAAACAAAACAGCGAGTCATAAATGAGAATGGTTGGAGTAAAAGCTTTTGCTCGGTAAGGAATTCAAGACGAGGGTTTGTGTCAACCTCTAACTTAACTTTAATCATTCGCTCCGTTCGAAATGTAAGATTATAAATTTCACTGTCATCCTTTAAAAAAGCAGATTCAATATTACCAGGAATTCTCTTTTCCTTTCTTTCAATAATCACATCTCGTCCAAAGGACTTGAATTCCTTCACTAAAGCAGGAAAATATTCTTCCAGATTAAATGAATCAACATTTGCCACCAATGAGAAGTCCATGTCCTCAGAGAACCTGGGTAGGGAGTGAAAAATACGCAGACAAGTGCCTCCATAAAAAGCAGCCTTTTCAAAAAAACCACTGCGATAAAGACCAGCCAGGGCTATTTCCTGCATCACTTCGTGAATTGCATTTCGTCTGTCATTTTCAGTCCTGATATCGTAACGTGATATCATCTGGTCAAAAACGCTCATCCTTGCAATAATTTTATAATATTATTCAAATCATTCCTCTTCTTACCGACCTTAGCACATTGTTGAAAGATATTAATATTCATCTCATAAAAAGCTTCCATATCGAGTCTGATATCTTCTTCGAGATATGATAACAGAGATTTAACGAATCTGGGGCTGACCTTCGGAGTAAATGCAATAAGGTCACACAGCGCCTTCTCCGGTGAGGCAATAAGGAATGAATACTCACCAACGATTTTTTGATTTATTCCGATCGGAAAATAATCATCACTGCAGTTGATATATTCAAACCTGGAAATAGAATTTTTAAAAGATCTGGATCTTTTTATTGCCAGTGATCGTACCGTGTGAATACTTTCAGGAATCAAGCCATAATACCTCAATGCACTTTCCATTGAAACATATGAGGGCCCATAAATGTGATTAGCAATAAGCTCTGTCGATAAAAGTTTCCCTGAAACACTTGGCGAAACTACATACAAACCCCTTTTGAGCCTTATAAGCTTACCTTCAATTTCAAGATTGGCAATCTTATTTCTGGGTGACTTGTATCCACTAAAAAGAGAACCTAGCACTGCATAATCAACAGGGACAATTCCAAGTTGTTTTAAGTTCTCCATATTTTAGATTATAGGTAATAATGTGCAAATATAGTAATTAATTGCATGCTTATTCTTATATTTCTCAACTATCTATGCATATATTTACTAATTAATGGATTACATATCATATTCAGATCCTTCAAAAATGGTTCGGAAAAATGTCCGGTTGGGGGTACTTGAAGGCAAAGATCAATAAGGTCTTTGCTTTTTTTATGCCAGAGATAGCGGAACCGAGCACGAAGTGCGAGCTCATGATCCGCATCAGGCAGAGACGAGTTCATGAGCTCGCAGGGAGAATAATTGGCGTTTTGACTTCGTCGGGCTCCGCTGCACTCCGGTTCTTGCAGCCACTAATTAGTACCCTGTTTCAACCAGTATTCAAATACAGGATCATTGAAAAGAATCGTTTTCCCGTGGATTTCAACGATGTCTTTCTCTTGTAGGACTGTCTTATTCTTTGATACATTTCTTGGGGTTCCTAATTTGTATTTTTTCATCGTTTCTGAAGCTGTTAGCATTGTTTCACCGGCAAGAATTGCATATATCAAGTTAAGTTGGGTGTTACTAAGAGAATCACAAATATCCTGATAATAAAGCTTGTTTGAATTGACAACCAGATTCATTGCTTCCTGGATATTTAGATTCGTTGTTTCTTCATTTGATCCGTTCCAGGTATTATGACATAGCTGCTGAAGGTAATCAGGATGGTTGTTGGTCATCTGAATCATTCGTTTGACTTGTTCTTTACTTATTTTTTTTCCGGTATTTCTAAAACTTTTAGTAATAAATTCCACCCAGTGCTTTTCCGGAATTTTATCCATGATAAAAAGGTCTCCAAATCTGTAGAATGCCCTTGATTCATTTTTAAACAATTCAAGCATCATATGCTTCCTGTTCCCATAGATGCAGTAAGTACTGCTTTCGTGATGTTGCCAATAGGACCGAAGTTCTTGTTCGAAAGCAACATGATCATCAAACCTGGAGATATTTTGAAATTCATCTATGCATACCACTATCTTAATATTTTTCCTTTTGGCTATTACTTCGGGTAGATTGATTATTTCATCTTTCGTTTTTTGTACTTCATTCCAGGAAAAGCTTACGGAAAAATCATTCATAGGATCTGCTCCAAAAGAGAAAGCGGGGGTTAATTTCTGGAAGAAATCTCTTCCGGACTTAAGCAATTCTTCCTTTTTACTTATACTACATTTAATGATCTCTCTTGAATATTTTTCCAGGAATTCCTGCTCTGTCCGAATATTGAAGAAATCTATAAATGCAAATCTGAGATTTTTATCGCTATTCAGCGTGGCTAGCTGTTTTATTAATGATGATTTTCCCCACCGTCTTGGTGAAATAAGTACTGTATTGATCCCTCCAGCTATGTTATTCCGGATCCTCGTAATATCCTCTGTTCTGTTAATAAAACTTTTTCCTGTTACGATTTTACCGTATTTGAATGGTGAATTCATTCTTTGTACCGATTAGTATTATACCATATGGTATTATACCCAAAGGTATAAATGATTTTATAAAAAGTCAAGAAATTCGATAACTTTCATTAAATCATTCATCAAATTGAAGTTATACCCACCAGATCAAATCCAAGTCACACAAAAAAGGTTCGGGAAAAAGTATGACCAGGGTACTGAAACCCCTGCAAGAATAACAGGGGTTTATTTTTTCCGCTCTCCTCGCTCTTTCCGGTATAAATCCACTATATTTGCAGATCGTGACAATAGCATTGAACAACAGCATGATATCGAATGAAAAACAACTGAAAACAGACAAGCGCTATCTCCAAATGGCCAGGATCTGGGCCACAAACTCCTACTGTAAGCGCCGACAGGTCGGAGCGCTGCTGGTAAAGGAGAAGATGATCATCTCCGACGGATACAACGGCACACCCTCCGGATTCGAAAATGAGTGCGAAGATGAGAACAATCATACCAAGGCATACGTTCTACATGCAGAAGCCAATGCGATCACAAAAGTAGCCAAGTCGAACAACAGCAGCGAAGGATCAACGTTATATATCACAACTTCGCCCTGCATCGAGTGCGCCAAACTGATCATCCAGGCGGGAATCATCAGGGTGGTCTTCACTGAGAAATACAGGATCAACGACGGACTGGACCTCCTGGAGCGGGCAAAGATTGAGTTAGTACATATTGAAGATTTATCGGATGAGGATATTTAAAAACAGGGACAAACTAATCATATACGGACCCATCATCATCGCGCTGGCGGTGGTTATCGGACTCGTTCTGGGTAACTATTTTACACAGCTGAAGGTGCGCTCACTGATCAGCAGCGAGATCTCACGCCAGACAAAAAGCAGCCGTATCGGCAGCGGACAAGGCCTGAATTTCACATCGAAAAACGACAAGATCAATGCCGCACTATACTATGTTCTGAACGATTATGCCGACTCTGTCCCCTTTGGCGAGATCACCGAAGATGTGATCCCCTCCATCCTGAAAAACCTCGATCCCCACTCGGTCTATATCCCCGCCCGCGATTTCGAAAAATACAACGAACCGCTCACCGGCAATTTCAGCGGCATCGGCGTCCTGTTCAACATGAACGAAGATACCGTCGCCATCATCCGCCCCCTCCCCAACGGCCCTTCCGATATGGTAGGGATCTTACCGGGGGACCGCATTGTGGAGGTGGAGGGAACAGTTGTTGCCGGCGTGGAGATGGACAGCGAGGAGATCGTCTCCATGCTGAAGGGAGAAAAAGGAACCACAGTGAAAATCAAAGTGATGCGGAAAGGTGAAGCGGATTTGATCGACTTTGAGATCGTACGCGATGATATCCCCATCTACAGCGTCGATGTACACTATATGGTCACCGATGAGATCGGGTATGTGAAAATCAGCAATTTTGCGCAGACAACCTACCAGGAGTTCATGACCGCAGCAGAGGAGCTGAAATCAAAAGGCATGAAGAAGATCATCGTCGACCTCCGCTCAAATGGAGGGGGAATCATGGATGCAGCCATCAATATCGCCGATCAGTTTTTGGAAAACGACAGACTCATCGTTTATACCGAAGGGAGATCAAGGCCGCGTAAAAATGAATATGCCACCTCCAAAGGGATTTTGAAGGAGGACGATGTGGTGATCATCATCGATGAATTCTCCGCCAGTGCCAGCGAGATCCTGGCCGGGGCAATCCAGGACAACGACCGTGGACTGATCGTTGGCAGGCGCTCCTTCGGTAAAGGCCTCGTTCAGGAGCAAATGTCGTTCCCCGATGGCTCGGCGATCAGGCTTACCGTAGCCAAGTATTATACCCCCACAGGAAGAAGCATCCAAAAACCATACAACGGCGATCTGCAGGATTACCACAACGACATTGCACAACGGTATATGCATGGAGAATTTGAACACGCCGATTCAATCACATTCAGCGATTCGCTGAAGTATTATACTCCGGGAGGAAAGGTCGTCTATGGCGGTGGCGGAATCATGCCCGACCGCTTTGTACCGGTCGATACCAGCTATTATTCAGAATACCTCAACCGCGCTACGAACCTCGGCCTTCCCCACAGGTTTGCCTTCCATTATACCGATCTGCACAGGGATGAACTTGAGCAGTTAACAACAGCCGAAGAGATCGTCCAATACCTGGATGAAGATGAACTCAAGAGAGAATTCATACGATTTGCAGAATCGAAAGGATTGAAAACCGATCATTCAGGACTGGCTGTTTCTGAAAAATTCCTGCTCACCCAGGTCAAGGCCTATGTGGCGAGAAATATTATTGATAATGAAGGATTCTACCCGATCATTAAAGAGATCGACCACATCCTGCAGGTTTCCATCGAAACGTTGGAAAAAGCTGAAAGCTGAGAATGCCCTGTCAGCAAGTTCCCGACGGGCATAACGCAGGTCAAAAACAGTATAAACAGCCAACGTAGGTCCATCAATTGAGTGCTTTGATCAGCCACCAATTAAACCATTTGATCATTGTTGTATCAAAGAGACAAATGATTGTTTAATTAAATCGAAAAAATAATGAAAGCAACAATGAAAAAAGGATTACTTGCACTCTTTGTATCAGCAGTGATGCTGGTATCGCTAAGTGCGCAACCACCTGCCGGACGCGGTTACGGTCCGGGACAGGGATGGAATCAGTATGCCGGACAGGGATGGAACCAGTATGCCGGACAGGGATGGAACCAGTATGCCGGACAGGGCTTTAACCAGGATAACAGGCCGGGAGCGGGAATTGAAAATATTATTTCCGACCTTACCGAAGATCAGGAAGTTGCATTGCAGGAACTGAGAACCGAACACTATGCCAAAATGAAAGATCACCGCAACCTGATGGGTGAGATCGCAGCGAAGCAACGCACCATCATGTCGCAAAATACCATCGATGAGAAGGCGGCGCAGAAGCTGATTGACCAGAAAACAGAGCTCGTCAACAAGCAGATGAAGGAGCGGGTTGCACACAGGGCCGCTGTGAAAAAGATCCTTACCGATGACCAGCTCCTGCAGTTGGAACGGTGCTGGGGAAACAAGCAATTTGCTAACTGGAGAGGCAGACGCGGACCACAACGTGGTGGCATCTGTGGTTATGGTCCGAACCACCGCAGGGGTTACGGCAGGAATTTTTAGAATTCGAAATTTGATCCGAACAGGGTTGTTCCTGTTTATTTAATCCTCTTAACTGCAGGTTGCTATTGCCTGCAGACTGATCAGGCCACTGGGAAAACTGTATTTCAATCCAGTTTAACCGGTGGTTTTATTTGTAATGTAGTTAGGTAGTTTAGCATTCCGGTATATGCACAGTCTGGCTCTTCGATAAATCCCATGTGTCCGGATTTCTTCAACACTGTTACAGCAGCATGGGGGGCCAGTCCAACCAGTTTTTCAAACACCGGCTTCCCGATATAGTTGTCCCTCTCTCCCCAGATGATCATCGGGGGAGGCAGGGACCTTTTCAACAGACCAGAATGGTCGCTGCGGGCCATCATCCCCCTGAGCAATGCTACCGTACCCTCTTCTGAAGACCCGGATGCAACCTCAATGGCCCGTGTAACCGACTCCTTCATACTTTCAAGATGCTCGTCAGCAAATGCCTTCGGAATATTGGTCCGGATGATCTGCAATTTTTTACCACAAAGTATCAGGCTGATCTCCCGTTCACGGTTCTGCCGCTTCTCTTCATTATCTGCAAAGCAGGTGGAGTGGAAAAGACAATAACCCAGGGTCCTTTCCGGAAATTGATGAACAAACTCCATGGTAACATATCCTCCCATGGAATGACCAACCACAACCGCCTTATCGATGCCCTCAGCATCCAGAACAGCTGCGGCAGCACGGGCCATCTCCCCCATCCCGTGCACCTCTCCCAATGTACCCGATCTCCCATGGCCGGGAATATCCATACAGATCACCCTGAAGGAACCTGCAAAGCGCTGTGTAAAACCGTTCCATATCTCTGATGATTCGAGGTAGCCATGCAGAAAAAACAGGGTGGTTCCGCTTCCCTCAGTGGTATAGTGTATACCGGTACCCTTGTAGTCTAAAGATTTTGTCATCCCGAATGTTTTTATTCCGGTAAATATAAGATGACATTCCGAAGAATTTTTTCAGAAAATAAGCAGAATGAGTGATTTAGAGTGATGATAAATAAGCAGGCTAAGATTTGCTCATGATCATCTCAATGGCATCCGGATCCATCGGGATATCCGAAGAGAGGTTAACAGCTCCCTCTCCTGTGATCAGAATATCATTCTCCAGCCTGATCCCGGTACCCTCTTCCCGCACATAGATTCCGGGCTCACAACTAAGCACCATCCCCGGTCCGAAAGCGGTGGAGTGGTCGAAACAATCGTGCACATCAATCCCGATCGAATGCGATGTTCCGTGCCAGTAATACTTTTTCCACATCGGAAGGTCCCTCGGTTGTTTCTTCACGTCGCGCATGGTATACAACCCCAGTTTAAGGTGTTCCTCCTGCCATAATGCGCCCACCTCTTCATTAAAACTGCTGAGGAGTTTACCCGGCACCATAAGGTTGATTGCCTGCAGCATAACCCGCAGGTTTGCATCATACAACTCCCGCTGGCGCTTACTGTAT
Source organism: uncultured Bacteroidaceae bacterium (assembly GCA_964407305.1). Classification (GTDB taxonomy): domain Bacteria; phylum Bacteroidota; class Bacteroidia; order Bacteroidales; genus M55B112. The sequence continues at coordinate 7,712 of CAYOVC010000091.1, forward strand.
CTGCCATTCACCGGTACCGTCCTCGATATGTCAGCTGCATAGTATTGCCAGTCGGCACCTATATCCATCAGGAGCAGATCACCGTCATTGCACCTGCCGCTATTCTCCTTGTAATGCAGTATCAGCGCGTTGTATCCCGATGCAACAATCGGTTCGAAGGCATATGTACGTGATCCCTGTTGAAGAAATTCATATGCAATATCAGCCTCGGCCTGGTATTCGAACTTCCCGGGCCGTAAATTTTGCAGCACCCTTACAAGTGCATCCCCCGTGATGCCGATGGCCCGCTTCATCATCTGTATCTCTTCATACTCCTTGTACATTCTGATCCTGGTCATCAGCGGAGCCAGCAGGTGCTCTTCCAACCTCGCGATGCCGGCAGTGTGCTCAATTCTTATTTCAGCTTCGTTTGACGGAAATTCTGTTTTTTCAAAACGTTCCGGAGTACCAAAATACAGATACCTGCAGTCCTTCATGACCCCGCGAAGGAAACTACTCTTTTCGGCCCCGACACGTATATCTTCAATACCGGATATTTTACTCACCTCATCTGCCGTAATGCGCGGTCCTTCATACATCAATGACTTTTTATCTCCTTCAGGAATAAAGAAAACCTCTTCAAAGCTGTTGGGAACACCAGAAGGATAAATTACCAGTGTGCAAAACTCCCTGGTGACCCCTGTCAGGTAATAAAGGTCGGACGACTGCCGGAAGGGGTAATGGTGACCGCCATTTCGCACCACCGGCCTGTTCGATGAAATGATCACCACCGAGGAGGGCAATAGTAATTCTTTTAATTTAGAGCGGTTCTTAATAAAAAACGACGGGGGTAATATCTCCATAGTATTTCATCTAATTGTTTGGCTGATTGGCAATTATCTGTCAACACCCATTTTCACCCATATGCGCAACAGCATAAAAATGAACGCGATAAATTTATATATTTGTTTTTACTCATCAGTTGATGTTTCGGTGCAAGTTAATTAACTTCTTTTAATCTGCTGAATATGTCCAATATTTTCACCTCATCCATCGGAAAAAAATTCCTGATGTCACTGGCGGGACTGTTTCTCATCACCTTCCTGCTGGTACACATGGGAATCAACCTGTTGGTCATCCTATACG
>CAYOVC010000092.1:0-8803 GCA_964407305.1 uncultured Bacteroidaceae bacterium
ACCTGGCGAATGTGGTGGACGACCATGAGATGAAGATCACCCATGTGATCAGGGGGGAGGAGTGGCTGCCGTCGCTGCCTTTGCATGTAGCGCTGTACACAGCGTTTGGCTGGGAGGAGGAGATGCCGGAATTTGCCCATCTGCCATTGATATTAAAGCCCGATGGGAAGGGTAAGCTGAGCAAGCGTGATGGTGACAAAGGGGGGTTCCCGGTGTTCCCGCTCGACTGGAGGGATCCGGCCACTGGTGACGTATCGCCGGGTTACCGGGAGTCGGGATACTTCCCGGAGGCGTGTGTCAATATCCTGGCGTTCCTGGGGTGGAACCCAGGGACGGAGAAGGAGCTTTACTCATTGGAGGAGCTGGTCAGCGATTTCGACCTTGAGAAGGTTGGCAGGTCGGGGGCAAAATTCGATCCCGACAAGGCGAAGTGGTTCAACCACCAGTATCTGCAGCAGCGGCCGGTGAAGGAGCTGGCCCGGGATTTCCGGGCGATCCTGGAAGAGCATGGCGTTCAGGCGGAAAATGACAAACTGGAGAGGATCATAGCACTTACGCGGGAGCGGGCTGTTTTTGTGGCTGACCTGTGGGAGCATGCGGGGTTCTTTTTCGAGGCGCCCGGGGCATACGACGAAAAGGCGGTGCAGAAGCGGTGGAAGGCGGATACGCCTGCGCTGATGGGGGCGCTGTCGGAGGTGCTGACCGCATTTGTGCCGTTTGATGCGGCAACCATTGAGAAGCGGGTGAAAGCGGAGATCGAGGCGCGCGGGTGGAACATGGGAGCGGTGATGAATGCGTGGCGGCTCCTGCTGGTGGGTGCGCTGAAGGGACCGTCGCTGTTTCAGACGGCTGAGATCCTCGGCAGGGAAGAGGTGCTCGAAAGGATTGAACGGGGAATTTCGAAGTTGGGATAGTGGATGTTACCGGATAAAGATCAATATGTAAATATACACGCACACCGGCGACCAGAGGGTTCGCGGGAGTGGGTGCTGCAGAGTGTGAAGTGCGGGGAGTACCCGCCCGACCCCGATCCGAGGGGTGTCTATTCGGTGGGGATTCATCCGTGGGAGATCACGGAGATGGATATCCCCCATGCGTTGAAAAAGATCAGGCTGGCCACGGAAAACAGCCAGGTACTGGCCATCGGGGAGATTGGTCTTGACAGCCTGGCAGAGGCGTTGCCCGATGTGCAGATGAAGGTGTTTGAGTCGCAGGTGAAGCTGGCGGAGCGTGCGGGGTTGCCGGTGATCATCCATGCGGTGAAGCGTTTCCAGGAGCTGGTGGCATTCAGCAGGTCGGCAGGACCTTCGGTGCCGATGATTATTCATGGATTCAGGGGGAGTCTGCAGCTGGCAGAGGAGCTGCTTAAATATGGGTATCTTCTCTCCTTTGGAGCGCCGCTGGTGGATCATGAAAAGGTGAGGAGTGTGTTTTCTGAATTGCCACTCGATCGGCTATTTCTGGAGACGGATGAGTCGGATGTGCCCATAGAGGCGGTTTACGGGGCCGCGGCAGCGATGAAGGGGACGACCATCGAAACAGTGCGCCTTCAGATGGTGGAGCGTGTGAAAGAGATATTTACGAGGAAGCGATAGATTGCAAAGCGAGGATCACATTAGCAGGGACGGATTGCCCGTGTGGATGACACGCACGCTGCAACTGCTCGGTGAGGAGCGGTGCCGGCGGCTGATGGATGCGCATGTGCTGGTGGCTGGCATGGGCGGTGTTGGTGCGATGGCAGCGGAGATGTTGGTGAGGGCGGGGATCGGAAGGATCACCATTGCCGACAGCGATGTTGTGCAGGAGACCAATATCAACCGGCAGATCGGGGCACTGCGCTCGACTGTCGGAAAGCAGAAGACCGCTGTGATGCGGGAGCGAATGCTGGATATCAATCCGACACTTGAAATCAGGATTTTTGAGGAGTACATCGATGAGGGGTCTCTGGTGCGGTTGCTGGATGGCGGCTACGACTATGTGGTGGATGCCATAGACACTTTGACGCCGAAGATACTGCTGATGGAGCAGGCGGTAAAGCAGGGGCTACCCCTGGTAAGCTCCATGGGATCGGGGGGAAAGAGCGATCCCGCGAAAATATGTATAACCGATTTTGAGAAGAGCTACAACTGCAGGCTGGCGTATCTGCTGCGGAAAAAGTTGCGAAAAAGGGGCGTGGAAGGAGGATTTAAGGTGGTTTTTTCGACCGAGCAGGTGGACAGGGAGCTGTTGTCGGAGGCGGAGGGGGAGCGAAATAAAAAGTCGATTCCGGGTACCGTTTCCTATGTGCCGGCGATCTTCGGCTGCATGCTCGCGTCGGTGGTGGTGGAGGGGCTTACGGCCCCTTTGGCATGAAATGTGTTGAAGAAAAACCGGCAATAGTGCAACTATTTTCTGTACATTGCCGTTTAAGTAGATGTAAAATTTAACGCACATTAAATTTAAAACTATGAAGAAAATTGCAATTCTTTCAATAGCAGCTGTTTTTGTGGCTGTTTCGGCGAACGCCCAGTTGTTTCAGTACGGACTGAAGGCAGGGGTGAATTTTTCATCGATCCCGATGGATGATATTACCGGGATCACAGATGGTTCGGAAGTTTATAACCTGGTTACCGGGGAGACGGTTGCAGGGTACCAGGTGGGGTTGATGACGCGGGTCAATATTGCCATGTTCTTTGTGCAGCCTGAACTCTATTTCAACGTTGTTGGCGGATCGGTGGAGCAGGTGGTTCAGGGAGTTACCAATGAGAATGAGATGCTGAACGTTCAGTTCAGCAGGTTTGATATTCCGCTGCTGGTGGGTGTGAAGCTCGGTCCGGCGCGCATCAATGCCGGTCCGGTTGGCTCGGCGGTGGTAAGCTCAGTGAACGATTTGGTAGAGATATCGCCGGATCTGGAGACGCTTACCGGCGGACTTACCTGGGGGTTCCAGGCAGGCGTCGGAGTTGATCTGTTCAAGAAGCTGGCGATCGACCTGCGGTATGAGGGATCGTTTTCGAAATATTCTGAATCCTTTACTGTAGGGGGCAGTCCGTATAACTTTGACGCCAGGCCGCAACAGTATATCGTAACGCTGGGATACTGGTTCTAGGAAGCGTAAACATTTGATGTCAATGGAAGGACAGTTAGTAGAATAAACACTCTGTTGACAGACTCAAAGAAACTAAAGATAATTTTTACAGGCGGGGGTGTTCAAGGCACCTCCGCCTTTTTTTGTGCAGTTGCAGGTTATGTAGTTGGTTCATCGAACCGGCCGTTAACATTACAATGCTCTGTCCAGCCAAGTCACCATTTTCCTCACCGGAGGATTCAATTCGATCGGGGGATGATCCTGTTTGTGCTTCAGACCAGCCACCTTTTTTCACTGGTGGTGTGGTCGAGGAGTTTTATTTGCAGCAGCCGGGCTATTTTCAGGCCCTCTTCGAGCATGTCAACCCTGTTCCCGTTGGTGAGGGAGATATACCGCTCCTTGCTGTCGACCACGATGCTGAGTCTGTATGTGCGTGCTGACCTGCCGGTTTCCGGTGTCGGGAAGGGCATCGGGCTTACGCGCCGGCTGCTTAACCTGATGCGAACCACAGATACATACAGTGGCGGGGGCATTGGTCGCCATCCACCGATATAGAACCAGAGGAACCGGTCGTACTGCCTGATCAGTCCTTGTTGCGGATCGATATTGAACCCCCTGTAGGAGATGCAGAGGGGGAGTCCGATGGCAGTTGCCACTGCAGCTTCCTTGTACATTCCCGCGATGAGAAACACGATCCCCAGGATCAGAGCGAGCCAGGGCACCAGTTGCAGACTGAATCGTTCGTAGGTATACATGCTGCAATATAGTGGATTCTTCAGGCAAAATCTAAAATTTTTAATGCTTTGGGGTTTTGCGGGTGGTATGCAGATTGATTGAGCGGTTTTGGATTGATGGTTGCGTGGTTGACCAACGGCCTGTTTCTATAGACTAAAAGGTTAATTTTAATGATTAAGATCGGGTTTTTACTTTTCATGCATCTGTCATTGCAACGGAACTAATGAAGGACAAAATCATTGGGTCCGTGTAATTTACAGAACAAAATAGATTCTGAAGGCGTACTATTCGTAGTTTTGATCCTGCAATAGTGTGTTATGAACAGAATCTTTTTAACCCTGGTTTTTTTGGTAACGATCGCCTTTTTCGGTTGTGATGATATGCAGCCGGAGGTTTCCTGCTTTCCGCAGCGCATCACACGTATGAATGCGGAGGGGACGAAGGCGACTTCGGTCACGGCAGATTTCAAGTATGAGGGGGAGCGGCTCGACCGCATTGTGTGGAGCGATTATCAGACGCATTACTTCATCTACCGGGAGGATGGGAAGCTGGAGAAGGTTGAGCGGAAGAATGTTCAGAATTACCAGAAGCATGAATCACGTGTTCGGTATGCGAGCGAGCTTGCTGAGAGGATTGATGAGTACAGGATGCGGCTCGACCGGTTCACGCATGAGGATGTGGATACGGTTCACGTGGGGTACCGGGTTTTTGAATACGATGGTGACAAGCTGGTAGTGGAGGAGGTATATGAGAAGATGGACGACAGTGACGGGATGGAGATGAAGCGGTACAATGAATATGCTTATGACATTGCCGGCAACATTATTGAATATGTTTCTTACAAAGGAATTCAGGGCGATACGATTGAAGCATATGGCTACACCTACGACAGCCGGAGGCACCCCTTCTCCTCCCTTGAGCTGTTGTTTGACGGGGAGTCGCACGTGAACAATGTGTTACAGCGCACCAATCTGCAGAAGGGGGTGACCTATTTCAACCAGATCATCTACACGCCCTCCAGTTTCCCGGAGCAGATCAATGTGAAGCAGGAGGACTACCTGACCGAGGTGGTGAGTATTGATTATACCTGCAGGTAGTCTGCACCGGGGATCGCAAACATACCCTGTGGAAGGATCTGTGTTTCAAGCTGCTTTTTCCCCGGTATTGACATTTATCCAGCTATTTCTTATCTTGTATGATGATAATTCTCCCGGTAGCTGTTTAGGCGGACAGACCAGGGGATATCGTAAGGGTAAATCAATTACAGAGCGCCCAGATGATACTGGATCGTATATTCAGAAAGTCGAAACGGATTCACCGATGTGTCGCGATCCTCTTTTTAGTATATCTTCCTGCAGGCGTTGTTGCCCAACCAGAAAACTGGAATATCCGTTACTATTCCACTGAGGATGGACTTTCTTCCAATCATATCAATAGCATCATCAAGGACAGCCAGGGGATCATTTGGGTCGGCACAGATAACGGACTGAATTGGTTCGACGGATACACTTTTTCACAGCTGAAACATGCATCGGGTCAAAAACATGTACTTTCTAAGATCAAGGTGTTATCGGTCTATGAAGATGATGAAAGCTTGCTCTGGATAGGTACATCTGATGGTTTATTCCGGTATGATCCTTCTGAGCCGGTGGATAGTATCCGGCAATTCAGGTATCGCGATCACGTTAGCGACAGATCCATTCCGTTGCCTCAGCCTGTCAACCGAATCTGCGAGGATAAGAATGGTGTACTTTGGATGAATACGGCTGATACTGATGATGGAATCCGCCCCGACCTGCTAACTTTCGATCCATCTGCAGAAAAGTTTACATTATTGAATGATCTGAATGTAATAGGGGAGGACCTGCGTGTTCTTGACGGCAATGAAATTGTGGTGGATATTTATGCAGACCGGAATAAAACGATCTGGTTATCAACTTACAATGGTCTCTATAAGTACATTGATAGCTTAAACGCATTCATGAACTACATCCCGTATCCGAAAAATCTGCTTCCTCAGATCAATATCCTGCTGCTGGCATACGAGGATTCATTTGGTAATTTCTGGGCATCAGATGTATTTGGATTGCTTGAATTTGACAGGGAAAATGAAAAATTCGGAGAACCTGTCATACTGCATGAGCAGGTGGGTCTGTATAGAAACCAGGCATCTGTTTACGCTATCAGTGAGGATGCAGACGGATATTTATGGATGCGGGTCAATGAGGTACTTATGAGGGTATTGAATGTACCAGGGAAGAATAATAAGTTAGTGATCATGGACAGTTGGATGCCGGATGCTGGAAATTTAGCATCGATCATGCAAAGAATGACTCTTTTGGTTGAAAATCCCCAAAGTGTTTGGATGACCGTAGCAAACCGGGGACTATGTCAAATAAGCCTTTACCGGAATAAATTCAGGATAATTGAACCCAATTCATTGGGCATTAATTACTCTGCTCAGGCAAATTATGTAACTGCCTTGTATGCAGATTCACTAAATAATCTCTGGCTTTCAACTTCTATTTCAGGTCCAGCGAAATATAATTTAATCAATCGAGAAACAGAGCGTTCCAGGATGATGCCATTCAATATGATTAATGAAATTGATGTGGATGCGGAAGGAAATATCTGGTTTGTTTCCAGGTATGGAATACATCACAGAACTGAGCCTGGTCAGCAGAATATTGAACGGCTGATAACCTATGCTCCGGATTCTGCCCGACCCAGTTCCCTTACTGAACGAATGGAGACAGGTCAATATGGCAAAGCTACAGTCTCCCCATTACAGCATGAACACGTATTGCACATGGATAATCAGGGCAACCTTTGGTTCAATTCGGGAAAGGGGATACACGACAGGTACATCCTGGAGACAGATGACTTTATTCATCTTGATCACTGTAAAACAGACTATTTCAACAATGATACATGCATTGCTGAAACAGAGGGAGAGGTCTGGTTCCCAACCAGGCAGGGACTAGAGCGGGTTATTCCTCCGTTTACTAAAACTGCCCCGCATACCTTTGTTCCCGGGCACACGATCCTGTATACAGAAAAAGCCGGAGATACTACTTCGCTTAATTCCAGTTGGATCAAAGCAGTATATATCAGTAAGTATTATGAACCTGGAACGATGTGGATCGCCACCATCGGTGGAGGTTTGAATAAAATGGTCAAAAAAAGGGCGGAGGTGTCTGGTGCTCCCGAGATCTGCTTCAGGCACTTTACGGAGTCCGACGGACTGTGTAACAACAATATCCTGGGCATCCTGGAGGATAAACACGGGAACCTGTGGCTCAGTACTCTGAATGGCCTGTCAAAATTTGATCCACGAGAAGAATGCTTTACGAATTTTTATGAAGAGGATGGATTACCATCCAACCAGTTTTCCTGGGCTAAACCTTCCATGGGTGTCAACGGGCAAATGTTCTTTCCGCATGCCTGCGGGGTGATTGTATTTGATCCGGACAGCATTCAGAGCAACAAGGAAATTCCGGAAATATGTATTACTAAATTCTGGATCAATAATGCCCCGGTCTTCCCGGGTTCATCATCACCATTGAAGAAAGATATCAGGTATGTTAACGAAATCGAACTGGATTATAACCAGAACTTTCTCTCTTTTGAGTTTGCTGCATTAAGTTTTGAAGTTCCGGAACGGAACCAGTACAGGTACATGATGGAAGGATTGGACAGGGGATGGGTTCATGCCGGAAATCGAAGGTTTGCTGATTACACTGATCTGAAACCGGGAGCATATACCTTTAAGGTGACCGGATCGAACAATAACGGTGTTTGGAACGACAATGGGCGGTTGCTGCAAATTACCATTCACAGGCCTCCATGGTATTCCTGGTGGGCATTTTTAACCTATGGCTTGCTCCTGGCAGGATTGATCATGTGGTTCAGGATTCTGTTATTAAAACATACCCGGACGATGAGGGCCCTCGAAATTGAGCGCATCGATAAAGAGAAAGTCCTCGAAGTCGATCGCCTGAAGTCCCGGTTCTTTATGAACATTTCCCATGAGTTTCGCACGCCTTTGAGCCTGATCACCGGGCTTGTCGGAAGTGCGCTTCAAAACCGGGGAGAGCAGGTTCATATAGATCGTGGAGAGGTGGAGATGGTAAACCGGAATGCCAAACGGTTACACGAACTTATCAATCAGTTGATGGATATCTCAAAGCTGGAATCCGGTACCGACAGCCTGAAGGTGGAGGAGGGCAACCTGGGGGATTTTGTGCAGTGGGTATTCAGCAATTTTGAGTCCCTGGCCGAGAGCAGGAACATTCACTATCAGCTTGCACTGCCTGATGCCGGAATGATTAGTTGGTTTGACACAGATAAAGTTGAAAAGATCCTGATCAACCTCATTAACAATGCGTTTAAATTTACGGATTCCGGGGGTAGAATTATGCTAACATTGCGCTACCTTGAGGATTCCGCTTCCGAACAGCTGAAAGTTGCAGAATTGACCGTTTCTGATTCCGGGATAGGAATTCCGCCGGATAAGATCGACAGGATCTTTGATCGCTTTTACCAGGCAGATGCTTCCGATACACGGTCGCATGAGGGAACTGGCATTGGCCTGGCGCTGGTGAAGGAAATAGTGGAACTCTACAGGGGCGACATAGCAGTTGAAAGTCAATACGGCAGAGGGACCACATTTAGGGTGACAATCCCGGTTTCGAAAGCGCACTTCCGGAATGATGAGCGGTTTGTATCCGAGATGCATGCAGATGTTATAGGATCTGTCGTGACAGGGCATGAGCAGGTCAAACCCGCTGAGATCGGCGGAATCTCTCAGGAAGCATCTTCTGCCGGGAATACGGCTTCCTGTATTCTTATCGTTGAAGATAATCCGGACCTGAGAACTTTTATTGCTGCCCTATTGGAAGCGGAGTATCATATCCTTACCGCTGAAAATGGAAGGAGCGGTTTGGAGTTGGCTGTTAAGTATCTTCCCGACCTGGTGATTAGTGATCTGATGATGCCGGT
>CAYOVC010000093.1:0-2107 GCA_964407305.1 uncultured Bacteroidaceae bacterium
GACCAGTTGCCGTCGATCTCCTCACGCACCATCAGGATCTCATCGTTTTCATTAAAGATCACTGCCCTTACATCCACCTTCGGGGTGCGGTACCCGTTTTTCTCTTCAATACCGTTGCTAATTGTCTCAATTTCCGTATCAGTGATCAGGGAGATCATCTCAATAGCGATCTCTTCCATCTCCGTGTAACGGTCCATATCGTAATCGGAATCAGCGTAATGCTGCCCGTTTTCTGAAAGTGCCTGAACGCGCTTTGCCAGGTTGAGCAGGTGAAGGTTCATGTCAGTCATATTTTTTGTCTCATCAGTGAAAACTCAGGTTGAAGCCATCGCTATCGGCAGAATCGAATATCAGTTTCTTCAACCCTTGAAATTACACATTTTGGTCGCAAAAGCATTTTTTACTGCTCTTTTTTTGAGATTGAATAAACCCTTACCAAAGTAGGTTGTTTAATAAATTAAACCAAACTATAATATGAAGAATATGAGATCATTGCCGGCGGACTGGCTACTGGTCCGGATGGTTCCCTGTATGTTGTCGATTCCAGGAAAGGCAGGGTATGGAGGATCTTCTATACAGGTTAGATTATTGCTTTAAATTTTACTACTTTCGTTCATGATGTTTTTGCTGATGAAGCGGAACACAGAGTTCGGTCAGTGGCACGATTTCTGTCTTATTTTCAGTGCGTTATGATTCAACAAGTGCGCGGTTCCGGTTCCTGAGACATCGGAGATGAAGCATGCAGGTGGATAAGAAGATGAAAATGAATTATGGTGTTATCAATTTGCTGAAGATGAATCCTCTTCATTACAAATAATTTTAGGGCACAAAGCTGTATTAGTTAAGAAGACGTGGGTTTTTGATAAAAACATATTGGAGAAAGAATGGGTAAACAACAGGAGCGAAAGCGTTTGCCACACTGGATGAAGATGCAGATGCCGGGTGGGAAACAGTATATGAATGTGAAAGAGGTGGTGAACAGAAACAGGCTGCATACCATCTGTACGAGCGGTAATTGTCCGAATATAGGCGAATGCTGGGCAGAAGGAACAGCCACTTTCATGATTCTGGGCGATACATGTACACGGGCTTGCAAGTTCTGTGCGGTTCATACAGGACGGCCCCTTCCACCCGATGATGATGAGCCTTCCAGGCTCGCCGAATCCATCAGAATGATGGGGGTAAGGCATGCGGTGATCACCTCTGTGGATCGTGACGATCTGGAGGACAAAGGGGCAGGTTTCTGGGCCGAAACGATCCGCGTGCTCAAAAAGGAGGTTCCCGGTTTGACCATGGAGACCCTGATTCCTGATATGGATGGGCGAAGTGAACTGATTGGTCAGATTATTAAAGCAGCACCTGAAGTAATATCACACAACCTGGAGACGGTAAGGCGACTAACGCCACAGATACGAACCCGTGCCAAATATGACACAAGCCTCCGGGTAATTCGTCAGATCAGTGAATCACCCTGCGTTTCAAAATCAGGTATCATGCTCGGACTGGGCGAAACAGAGGAGGAGGTACTGCAAACGCTGGATGACCTCATAGAGGTGGGATGTGAGGTGATGACCATTGGTCAGTATCTGCAACCAACACTGAAGCATATGCCGGTGGAGGATTATGTTCCGCCTGAAAAATTCAGGGAATACGAAGGGGTGGCACTTGCCAAAGGATTCAAACATGTGGAGAGCAGTCCGCTGGTCCGCTCATCCTACCATGCAGAAAAACATATTAACAGAAAAAAATAGTTATGCCGGAGGTACTGTTTCGTGACCTGGGGGTCATGGATTATAAGGAGGCCTGGGACTACCAGGAAGCACTTTTCGAAAAGTGGATGGATTATAAAAAGCGGGTTGCATCGGGGGGCAGGCCTGTTGCGGGAAACTCAGATCCAGGAAGGACGGGAGATCCAGGAAAAACGGTAGATCCAGGAAGGACAGGAGATCCAGGAAGGACGGGAGATCCAGGAAGGACAGGAGAACCAGGAAGGACGGGAGATCCAGGAAGGACAGGAGATTCAGGAAATTCAACGACTGAAGAACAGAATGCTTCAGGAAATTCAACGACTGAAGAACAGAATGCTTCAGGAAATTCAACGACTGAA
>CAYOVC010000093.1:2207-8744 GCA_964407305.1 uncultured Bacteroidaceae bacterium
CAGAATGCTTCAGGAAATTCAACGACTGAAGAACAGAATGCTTCAGGAAATTCAATAGTTGAGGAACAGATCGCTTCTGGAAAGTCTTCGGCAGGTAGCCTGGTTGAACAGGAAAAAGGCGGTGAGCATGGCGATCCCCCGTTACAGTACTTGCTATTCGTGGAGCACCCGCATGTGTATACGCTGGGGAAGAGCGGGAATGAAGGTAATATGCTTATTCACAAGGAGTTTTTGAATAAGATCAATGCCACGTACTATCAGATCAACCGGGGAGGGGATATAACGTACCATGGGCCGGGTCAGGTTGTGGGATATCCCATTCTTGACCTGGAATCGCATCGGATGGGACTGAAGGCATATATCGGATTTCTGGAGGAGTCGATTATTGAACTTTGCCGGGGGTATGGCATAGAAGCGGTGAAATCGGATGAGGCGACCGGGGTCTGGATCGATGTGGATCATCCGCATAAGGCGCGCAAGATTTGCGCCATCGGGGTGCGCACGAGCAGGTATGTGACCATGCATGGGTTTGCATTCAACGTGAATACCAACCTGGATTATTTTACCTATATAAATCCGTGTGGGTTCCAGGAGAAGGGGGTTACTTCAATGAAGAAGGAGTTGGGTAAAAGTGTCGATATTGAACGGGTGAAAGGTGAACTGAAGGAGATTTTGTTGGGCAGACTGAATGGCTGAGCTTCTCGGGTGGTGCGATACAACATGCCCCGCAACCGGATCTGCACTACATGGAGAATCTGTTTTTACAAACTTAATAAAAAGAATGGTTCTGTTGTATGTGAGGAAATAGCAAGATGAGAGCACTTTTTTATTTCATACTGTTGATCAGTATATTTTATTCCTGTTCGGATGATGATCACCGGGTCAATATATCCTATACCGGGGAATCGCTCAGGGATGCTTATGCACCACTGGGAGGATCAGGAACGGGGAGTATTCATGTGAATGGAGGGGGTGCCATTGATGCGTTTGATATACTCCGCGATCCGGTTGAAAGGGGAGTGCTACAGTCGCCGGCAATCTTTATGTTAAATGTTGAAGTGGATGGAGAGGAGCCGGTTGTGAGGATACTGGAGCGTAAACCACTGGATGGTTCTGAAGAAATTCAGCCTGGTACAGTCCTCTGGTTACCGGAGATGGCCAGGTTTGATGAGGCTGTATTTCGTAATGGTTACCCGGTGGTGGATATCCACCTGGTGGATGATGCTGTCCCGGTGGAAGTCAGCATGACCGCCTGGGGTCCAACTGTTCCCACCGATACGCTGAACAGCATGTTGCCTGCTGCTGTGATGGAGTGGACCTTAACCAATAAAGGAAAGAAGCCGGTGAAATTTTCTGTTGCACTGGCGATGAAAAATCCGCTTGGAACAGGGGAGGAGACTGTTAAAAGATCTGATGATAGCGAGACTATAAATACTATTGCAATCAATGAATGGAATGGGTTTACTTTCAGTAACACTGGAAGTAAAATGTCCCCTTCTTTTGTGGGCACCCTTCGGGTAATTACCTCCTTTCGGAGCGAACAGTTCTTGTACTGTTCAGGGGAGACGCTGGAGTGGAAGAGGCAGTTATGGAATGATTTTTCTGCTGACGGTAATTGGGCACCACGAATTGATTCGCCAGTCTGCACCGAGAATGAAAAGGGGGTGGGTGTTATGTTTACCCCCGGACTGCTTGATCCGGGAGAATCGGTGACCATACCTTTTATGTTTAGCTGGTACATTTCTAATGGACAAAGGGTGTCGGGTTTCGCTAATGGGGATAGTCCTGACAAGGGTTTTTTTAGCGGAAATGCTTATACCAGTCAGTTCGCAGACATGGATGAGCTCTCTGATCATCTGATTGAACATTATGATTATCTCCGTGAAAGGACCATGCAGTTCAGCAATGCAATGGTCACATCAACTATTTCTGAAGCGCTGCTTCTTACTGTTTTGTCCGGTTTTTCTTCAGCAGTCGAACAGAGAGAGCCCCCGGTATGGATCATCGACAGTCCGTTTGCTGATGAAATTACCAATCGTTCCAACGCTAGTGCAATCAATGGATGGCGGGCTTATCTGGCCGCTTCAGGCTATATTTATGAGCGGGACAGAGGAAGAATGCTGTTTTCACCGGCTTTGGATGTGCTTCCTATACGTTTTTTCTGGTCTACGGATACAGGCTGGGGAACGATCAATGTGTCGCGTGCCCGGATCGTTCTCACATGTATACATGGATCAGTCGGTCTGCAACAGCTGATCCTGCAAGGCAGGTCATTCTTCGTTTTCAGGGAGTTTGTTCCCTCCCTGAGTGCAGAGATTAGGTATGAAGATGAGGCCCTTATAGTGGATTTTACAGAAGAGATTTCCATATATGAGGGAGGGTCATTCACCATGGAAATACCCTGATTTTCAGAGAGTGCTGTCTAAATTTTAATTGGTTATCACGGGTCATTCACGATGGATATACCCTGATCACCTCTTGTTTTCTATTATTTCCGGAAGAATTCTCCCGGTTATATGTGATAGAGATAGGTGTTCACACTTTTGGCAACCCTTCGGCCACTGGCGATCGCATTTACCACCAGGCTTGCGCCGGTAATGGCATCGCCGGCAGCAAAAACATTGTTGATGCTGGTCAGGTGATTGCTACTTACTTGAATGTTTTTTCGCTCAGAGAGTTCCAATCCAAGATCGTTGACCAGCCCCTCCAGTACCGGGTGAACAAATCCCATCGCGAGCAATACCAAATCGGCCTTTATGGTTTCCTGAGTACCGGGGACCGGTTTCATGGCGTGACTCCCATTCAACAGGCTCCACTCAACCTGCTCAATATCGGCAGAGACAACCCGGTGTTGCAGACCATTGAATTTGAGTGTGGAGATGTTCCAGCGGCGCTCACATCCTTCCTCGTGTGAGGTGGATGTTTTCAGGGTCTTTCCGTAATAGGGCCAAGGGTTATCCGGTGTTCTTTTTTCCGGAGGTTTTGGAAGAATCTCTATTTGAGTAACACTTTTTGCATTTTGACGAATGGAGGTGCCAACACAGTCCGATCCGGTATCACCTCCACCAATCACCAGTACATGCCGGCCCTGGGCGGATATCCTTGCATCATAGGCTATTTGTGCCCCTGCAACTAAACGGTTTTGTTGCGACAAAAAATCCATGGCGAAGTGAACCCCGTCCAGTTCCCTGCCCGGAACAGGAAGATCCCTCGGTTGCATCGCGCCAATCGCAAGGCATACGGCATCAAAGGTATTTACCAGCTCATCCGCTGAAATATTGCGTCCGAGTTCCACTCCGCACTGTACCTTAACACCCTCATCTTCCATCAGCTTAATTCTCCTGTCAATGGTGTACTTGTTCAGCTTGAAATCAGGAATCCCATACCGGAGCAATCCCCCGGGCTTTTCATCCTTCTCAAACAGTGTAACTGTATGTCCCGCCTTATTCAACAGGTCTGCCGCTGCCATGCCCGTGGGACCTGAACCTACAACGGCAACGGTTTTCCCGGTGCGATGCGCTGGTGGTTGTGGTTTGATATACCCTTCAGCAAATGCTTTTTCAACAATCGCTACCTCGTTTTCCCGGATAGTTACCGGTTCTTCCTCGATATTCAGGACGCAGGAGTGTTCGCATGGTGCAGGACAAATCCTGCCTGTAAACTCAGGAAAATTGTTGGTTGAGTGTAGCAGGTCGATGGCTGCTTTCCAGTCACCTTTGTACAACTTATCGTTCCACTCCGGGATTAGGTTATCTACCGGGCACCCCCACTGACAGAAGGGGATGCCGCAATCCATACAACGTGCCGCCTGAAGGGCCCTGTCTTCACTGTTCAATACCTGCTCAACTTCACTGAAATCCCTGATCCGTTCATGTATGGCACGGTTTCCGGCATCCTTTTTTGCTATCTTTAAAAATCCCCTTGGATCACCCATATGTTCGATCTTTACGTTTTACAATAATAAATCAGTCGGCAGATACATGCTCTACATCCTTTTCTACTTCCGAGATGCGCAGATTTAGTTCTGCCAGCTTCTGTTCCTGTAGTACCTTTTTGTATTCAAACGGAATAATTTTTAGGAATTTCGGGATGTACAGGTGCATTTCAGAAAGTATTTTTTCTGCGATCTTGCTACCGGTGTATTCATAATGCTTTGAAATAAGTGTGGTCAGTTCCCTGATGTCGGTCTGCTCATCGAGTAACGACAGTTCAACCATTCCCATGTTACAATAGTAATCGACATTGTTGTCCTCATTGAGTACATAAGCTATTCCACCACTCATTCCCGCGGCGAAATTTCTTCCGATATCTCCAAGTACCACAACACGACCACCAGTCATGTATTCACAACCATGATCGCCTACACCCTCAACAACAGCATTGGCTCCACTGTTTCTGACTGCAAATCGTTCTCCCGCCATGCCGGAGATATATGCTTCACCGTCTGTTGCTCCGTAAAGCACTGTATTTCCTATGATGATGTTTTTGTGGGCCTCAAAGGTTGAACCGGCAGGGGGTGCCACAATGATACGTCCTCCTGAGAGTCCCTTGCCCAGGTAGTCGTTGGAATCGCCCTCAAGCTTGAATTCAACGCCTCCTGAGAGGAAGGCCCCGAAGCTTTGTCCGGCCGATCCGTTGAAACTATATTTAATAGTTCCATCCGGTAATCCCTCAGCACCGTATTTCCTGGCAATTTCGCCTGACAGCATAGCACCGGTTGTTCTGTCAGTATTTTTAATCTGAAACTCGAAATTCACCTTTTCCCCTGATTCTATAGCTGTTCTGGCCACCTCAATAAGTTGATGATCAAACACCTTCTCGATCTTATGGTATTGAGGTTCTGTCCATCGCCGCGGATTAATAATTGCCTCTTCCGGGACGAAAGTAAGGGGAGAAAGGTCCAGTTTTGAACTTTTCCAGTTCGTAACAGAATCATCCTTCACCAGCAAGTCGGCCCTTCCGATTATATCTTCAAATTTTTCAAACCCAAGCTCAGCCAGGTGCTCACGAATCTCCTCTGCAACGAATCTGAAATAGTTTTCTACGTAATCGGCACTTCCATTGAAGCGTTTCCGTAACTCTTTGTCCTGTGTTGCAACACCTACGGGACATGTGTTCATGTGACATTTACGCATCATCACACAGCCAAGTGTAATTAATGCAGCTGTGGCAAATCCAAACTCTTCTGCCCCCATCAGGGCGGCGTTTATTACATCGCGTCCGTTTTTGATCTGTCCATCGGCCTGTAGCACCACTTTTTTGCGAAGATTGTTCATCACCAGCGTCTGCTGTGTCTCGGTCAGTCCCATCTCCAACGGCAGTCCGGCATGTTTGATAGAAGAATTGGGGCTTGCTCCTGTACCGCCTTCGGTACCACTGATAGTAATCAGGTCGGCACACGCTTTTGTAACACCCGCTGCGATGGTGCCCACGCCGGTTTCAGACACCAGTTTTACACTGATCCTTGCCTTTGGATTCACATTCTTCAGGTCGAAAATAAGTTGCGCCAGGTCCTCGATAGAATAGATATCGTGGTGGGGCGGGGGAGAGATCAGTGTGATTCCTGGTATGGAGTATCGTGTTTTCGCGATGATCTCGTCTACTTTATGACCGGGCAGCTGTCCGCCTTCACCCGGTTTTGCACCCTGGGAAATTTTAATTTGTATTTCGTCGGCATTCACCAGGTACTCAGTCGTAACACCGAAGCGTCCACTGGCCACCTGCTTGATGGCGCTTCGAGCATTGTCACCATTCTCATAAGGTTTGAAACGTGCAGGGTCCTCTCCACCTTCACCGGTATTGCTCCTTCCGCCAATCCTGTTCATGGCAATTGCGAGTGCCTCGTGGGCTTCGCGGCTGATTGATCCATATGACATGGCACCAGTAACGAAGCGTTTCATGATGTTTTCTACGGGTTCGACACGGCTGATTTCGATCGGGTTCTTTTGAAAATCCAGCAAGCCCCTCAGAAACCCTGGCTTTTTAGTATCCCTGTTGACGATCGCACTGTACTCTTTGTATTTTGAATAACTGTTGTTTCTTGTTGCCCACTGAAGCAGTGCGATCGATTCCGGGTTCCAGGCATGCAGTTCACCATTTTTACGGTAGTGATAAATCCCTTCAGTGAGAGGTTCTGAGAGTGGTGCGGGTGAGAATGCAGATTGATGGGGAATCAATATCTCACGGGCGATCTCTTCCATCCCGATACCTCCGATGCGGGAATGGGTTCCCTCGAAGTATTTATTGGTTACATCATTGTTGATTCCTACCGCTTCAAAGATCTGAGCTGACCTGTAGCTTCGCAGGGTTGAGATTCCCATTTTTGACAGGATCTTCAGCAGCCCTTTATTGATGGCATGTATGTAATTCCATTCGGCCCTGTCATAATCCATCTGCATTTTATTTTCCTTAACAAGCTTATCAATTGCTGCAAAGGCCATATACGGATTAATAATACTTGCGCCATAGCCAAACAGCAGTGCAAAGTGCATCACCTCACGCGGTTCGCCGCTGACCACGATCAGCCCGGCGCGGTTA
>CAYOVC010000094.1:0-7297 GCA_964407305.1 uncultured Bacteroidaceae bacterium
ATCCAGATCAAAGAACCAGAGTTTGATATGCACCTGGTCCGCATTCTGTAGCGCAAAAATCACTACCAGAACCGTGATGATCAGTATGACGATGTATCGTTTCAACATGGTATGAATATACACAAAATAATGAGAATTCCAAATTTATTTTCTATAAAATCAACATCCACAGGCTAATTATGTTTGAAAAACCGCGCCGGAACCTTTTATTAAGGTGCATTTATGGTACAATAGCTCCATCGGTTCCTTAGGGTACAATGACCCCATCGGATCCTTATGGTACAATAACCCCATCGGCGCAGACAACCCACTGCTGCAAGAGTCCTTCCGGACCAGTAATCCTTTTACAAATGAAGCCCCATTGTTAATAGAGCCCTTCCGGACCATCCCCCCGGACCAGTAATCCTTTTACAAATGAAGCCCCATTGTTAATAGAGCCCTTCCGGACCATTCCCCCGGACCATGAAATCAGATAATCTGTGATTAAAATCACACAACTGTGATGGTATGTGATGGTTTTATTGGTAGTTTTGTTTTAATTTTAAAAAGTATATAGATGAGAGGAACCGGGGAGCACATTCCGATCTACCAGCGTCTGACGGATTATTACAGCCGCCGCATCAGGTTACAGGAGTATCAGCCGGGAGCGAAAATTGATTCGATCAACAGGATCATGGAGCGGCACACCGTGTCGAGGGAGACCGCTAAGCTGGTGTTGCGCAGACTGATGGGAATGGGGTTGGTTGTGTCGGTACAGGGCAAGGGAACTTTTGTCAATGAAGTTACTGAGACGAGGAAAGTATGGGGTGTTGTTGTCCCGTTCTTCTCTTCGAACGTGGAGCAGCTGATTAGTGGGCTCACCGTTGAAGCGGCAGGGGCCGGTTGTGAATTGAGATATTTTCTTCATTACAACAACCCGGAGGAGGAGATCAGGATCACAGGCAACCTGATTCAGTCAGGATACGAGGCGATTATTGTGATTCCCAATTATGATGAATCGCTGACAGCCGGGTATTACGGGCGTGTGATCACCGGTAACAGCAAGTTGGTTTTGGCCGACAATACGATGGCAGGTTCTTTTTTTAGTTATGTGATACAGAGCTATGACCTGGGTGTGAAGAGGGCCTTCAATTACCTGGTTGAGAAGGGATCCGGCAATTTTCTGTTGCTGGGGAATGAGATCTGGAGAGGACAAAACCTGGTTTTTGATCTGATGGAGTCCACCTTCCGGATACTGATACAGCAACAGTGCCCGGAGCGTACCCTTTATGTAAGAACCGGGTTGCAGGGAATCGGGGCCGATTTTATCCGGGGGAACAGGATCACCGGTATTTTGTCGGTACAGGATGCTGATTCTGTTCGGATGCTGGGCAGGTTTAATGAATGGGGGATCGCAGTTCCGGGGCAGGTTTCGCTGGTCTCGTACGGGAACACTGAGTTGACACAGTATTATAATCCGGGGATCACGGCGATCGACTGTAATTATGATAAGATGGCCCGGACAATTGCCGGTTTTATTACCGGCGGAGAGAAGAAAAATAATATGCAGGTGGTGATATCGCCTGAATTGGTAATACGCGAAACTTAAAACGACAACTGACATGGAGAATTTATTCAGAGAAATTGCACATTGCATTGAATTTGGCAAGATCAACAAAACATCCCCCTATCCGCCGGATATGAAGGACAAGGAGGGAGCCGATGAGCTGACACGGCAGGCGCTGGATGCCGGAGCCAAACCGAACGACATTCTGACCCACGCCCTGATGGCCGGTATGGAGAAGGTGGGGGTGAAATTCAGGGAGAATAAGATTTTCGTTCCCCAGGTGCTGATGAGCGCCAAGGCGATGGATGCGGCGATGGTTCACCTGAAACCGTTTTTCACCAGTGGCGAAGCGCAGCGAAAGGGAGTTTTTGTGGTCGGCACAGTACAAGGTGATTTGCACGACATCGGAAAAAACCTTGTTGCGATGATGGTGGAGGGGAACGGTTACGAGGTGATCGATCTTGGCACCGATGTCTCTTCAGAGAAATTTATCGAGGAGACCAAAAAATATCCCGGATGTGTCGTGGGTCTCTCGGCGCTGCTTACAACGACGATGACGAATATGGAAAAGATTGTCTCCGACCTGAAAACGGAACAGCCAGACATGAAGGTGTGTGTAGGGGGCGCCCCGGTAACGGACGATTTCTGTACAAAGATCAATGCTGATTATTATAGTCCGGATCCACAGGGACTGGTGGAGTATCTGAACAAGATCGCCTGACAGACAGAAAACCTATTTCAAATCACCAGAAGCGCAACTGCGAGCGGGATTCGAGAAGACTCTATCGGGTAGCTGCCTGGATGATCTTACACCCCATCATTTCGTAAGACTAATGTATTCAGAATCATTAATAAATTGTATAAAATGACAGGTAGGGAATTAATAGAAAGTGCGATGCGGCGGCAAGAGGTCGACCGGATCCCGTGGGTGCCTTTTGTCGGTGTTCATGCAGGGGGCCTGATGGGCTTAACGGCTACGGAATTTCTGCAATCCTCCGATCATATAACTGCCGGGGTGAGCAATGCGATCAGCCGCTATAACCCCGATGGAATACCAGTGGTATTTGATCTGCAGATTGAGGCTGAGGCGCTTGGTTGTAAGCTCAACTGGGCAGATGATAATCCGCCGGCGGTGATCTCTCATCCCCTGTTGGAGGGGGTGGAAATTGAGGATCTGCAGGTGCCCGGTCCGACAGATGGACGCATCCCGGTTGTGATGGAGGCGGCGCGGGCGTTGCGGGAGAAGCACCCCGACATTGCGATTTACGGATTGATTACCGGTCCGTTTACACTGGCGCTTCACCTGATGGGGACCGATGTGTTTATGCGGATGCTGGAGGATCCGGACCACATCCATAAGCTGATGCGTTTTGCCACCGATGTGGCACTGTTTATGTCGGAACAGTATGTGGCCGCCGGGTGTGACGTGATTGCGATGGTGGACCCAATGACGAGTCAGATCGACCCGTTCTCTTTCGAAACGTTTGTGTCACCCTATGCGGTGGAGATATTTGAATCTATCAGGGAAGCTGGTGCGCTCAGTTCGTTTTTTGTCTGCGGGAACGCACAGCAGAACATTGAGGTGATGTGCAAATGCAGTCCCGACAATGTGTCGATCGATGAGAATATTCCGCTCGATTATGTGCGTGATGTCGCCCTGGCAAACGATGTGAGTTTTGGCGGGAATATTAAGCTTACGGTTGTGCTGCTGATGGGAACAGAGGAGGATGCACAGCGGGATGCGCTTGAATGCATGGATATTGGAGGTAAGAGGGGCTTTATCCTGGCCCCGGGATGTGACCTGGCGATGGCGACACCGCCGGCGAATCTGGAGGCTGTTACCGGGCTGGTGCATGATGAGGTTTTGCAGAGTGAACTGCGAGCCTCTGAGGCTACTGCCACCGAAGTGGAGAAGCTCGATCTATCTTCGCACTGGGAGGCTGACAAAGTGGTTGTGGATGTGGTAACACTCGACTCCACTTTGTCAGCCTCCCAGTGCGAAGATAGATCGAGCTATCTTCGCACTGGGAGGCTGACAAAGTGGTTGTGGATGTGGTAACACTCGACTCCTCTTCCTGTGCTCCTTGTCAGTATATGGTCGATGCAGTGGCACGTGCCGCTGAAGGGTTCGGTGAGAAGGTGGTGTATAAGGAGCATCGCATCAAAGAGAAGGAGGGGGTGCAGATGATGGCTTCGCTGGGAGTGATGAAGATTCCGACCATCGTGATGGATGGCCAGGTGGAGTTTAGTTCGCAGATACCGCCGATCCATGATATTAAGAAGAAAATCGAAGAGTACCTGGCGAAGAAGGCGTTATGATACCCTTTTATCTTGTCACCGGGTTCCTGGGAAGCGGAAAAACTACCTTGCTGAAGAATATCCTGCGGGAGTATGCTGACAGGAAGCGGATTGCGATCATTCAGAATGAGTTTGCAGCTTCGGGCACCGATGGGAAGGAGCTGGAGCTGACCGGTTCCGGTTTTAAGCTGGTGGAGGTGAACAACGGATCGGTATTCTGTGTATGCATGCTCGGAAATTTTGCAGCGTCGGTGGAAAAGGTGATCGACGAGTATACTCCCGAGCTGATTTTCCTGGAGGCTTCAGGCATGTCGGATCCGATCAATATACTAGAATTATTGCAGGACCCTGCGATTCGTGACAGGGTTACGCTGGCCGGGGTCCTCACCATTGTGGATGTGCGGAATTTTGAGCGTGCAATGAAGATGCTCACCCGTACGCGGCACCAGGTGATGATCGCCGATGTGGTATTGCTCAATAAGACAGACCTTGCGCCGGAGGAGGCCGATCCGGTTCGCCATGCAGTTGAAACGCTGAACCCGTTCGCGGAGGTGGTGGAGACCCATTATTGCAGGCTGGATCTGTACCGTTATATATTGGCGGTGTCGCCGGACCACCGAGCTGCCATGCAATATGGTCTGAAAGAGTCGGGGGGAAGGCCCGATATCAAGGCGTGCGTACTGCGGATCAATAAACCCATTTCACCCGAAGGAATCAGGCTGTTTGTTGAAGGACTGCAGGAGAATTGTCCAAGGATCAAGGGGTATGTGAACGTGTCGGATGGAAATGTGTATATGATCCAGTCGGTATTCAATACATTTGAGTCACGTCCTGTCGAAGGGTATACCGGTCCGTCGGAGATCATCGCTTTTGGCCGGGATCTCACACCGAAGATGTTGCGGGAGAAGTTTTTAAGTTATACAGGCTAGAAATAGTTTTACAGGATGAATTCAGATTTTGCATAATAGATCCGGCGAATTATTATTGTTTATCTTTCGCTAAGTTGAAGGAATTGCTCCTGAGGAACTGTCTTGGAGAGATTACCCCAACCTCTTCAGTATTCAGACGCACTGAGTGCGGCGATGGAAATTATTCGCTGAGATGTTCATCGAGGATGGCTGTAATCTGCTGCCTGTTCTGGATGCTGGATGTTGCGTGTGCCACCTTGCCGTTTTTGTAATACATGGTAAAGGGCAGTCCCATAAATCCACTACATTCGGGGGCGTTTCTGATGATGCCCGCTTCGGGTGAGTCGAAGGCCATGCTGTAGAATTTTACATGTTCGTATTCATTCTCAAGCTTTTTCATTGTATCGAATACAGGAATACACATCGGTCCCATGCGGCCGCAGCATACCATGACATTTTCATTTCCATTGATAATCTTCTCCAGCTCTGATGCTGATGTGATTTCTTTTACGGGTGTTTGTAATAAATTCATTGTATTTGATTAATAGATTAAAATTCTTTTTGATTTTTCCCTGTGCCGCAGCCCAGGTCGAGGATATGGTCGCCGGCTTCGATATACATATCTTTAACAGTGCGTTTGATAAAGCGGTTGTATTTCCCGAATGAGATTGAGTTCATGATCCGGTCGTAATGTTTTGCGATCGCCGGACTCAGTTCAATTTTTGAATCGTTATATATTTTTTTTGCCACCTTCTTGTCTTTAGATGACGCAAAACTACAACAAAGAACCTACACTGAATGTGATTAATGTTACAGATGTTTTAGGTGTGTAAGCTTTATCCCAATTGGCTCAGAACTGAATATTCTGCATCTATAGCTGTTCAATACGTTTTCGTCATGCTCTCCGGAACGGCGATGGTATAATCTGCCTTTCCCACATGGCTATCCTCCAGGACTTCCACCTCCTCCTGCGAAACGGTGCTGATGGTAACAATACGCAGTTCGGGATTGATCTCCTTCAGAAAGTGACCGATGCCCTCGTAATTATCGGAATGATAGGCTCCGTTGAAGTGGAGAAAGGTTTCACCCTCGCGGAGGTTCTTCAGGATGAAGAATGCCATGGTTGCATCCTTCACTGCCTGTGCATCGCGGAGGTTCGGACTGCCGTGGCCTCCCATGGGACCGCCACCAGAAAGGGCGGTGTAGCTGGCAAGGGTGGTGTCGTAGAGCACCGGCAGCGGCATCATGAATCCTTTGGCGATGTCGGTGAGACTGTCCAGTGTGTCGAGACCGAGGTTGAAAACGATGTTGGCGTAACGGCGGGGGATGTTCGTTGCAATGAACCGCAGTCCGCTATCTTTGGCAAACTCCACCAACGGCTTGTAATCGGTTTTATAGTTGTTCCATAGCCGCATCTCATCCTCGAACTTTTTTTCGGTGATCATTCCCGTAAAATACTCATCCATGATCAGCTGTCCGTCGGACTCGAACATCTCCGCCCCTAGAACGAGATTCACCTTATTATCGACATGCAGCTCTTTTGTAAGCTCAAGCTGGAGCCAGTGGGCGATCGGATTGTTGTGCAATTCCCCGAACAGGACCACATCGGCTTTCTTGCTGTCGTTCACCATTTTCTCATACCGCGTCTCTTTTCCCTTTGCATTAAAGAGGGTGTAGGCCGGTTTCTGCGCGGACAGGGTTGTTGGAAAACCAGCAAGCAGTAGAACAATAGCTAAAATAGATCTCATTTCTTGTCAAGTTTTTTAGATGAACTATTGGGATTACAACCTGAAAATAACATAAAATATTTTGATTGTAACCGAATTAGTTCACAATTATTCAGGGATTGTTGTAATAATATCCTCAGCATTATATCTACAAGGGATCATAATGGTTCCCCCGAAATAACACCCAAAGATGTATAATAGTTCTGGGAGTTTTATAAATTGCTGCCTCAAAATTTACTTCTTATGAAGCACTCATCTTTATGTACAGATAGCTCAACGGTGCAGAGATACCTGCCTGCCGGCAGGCAGGAAAGGGCGTGTAATAGTTTCAGTAGTTTTTTGGCGGTCGCGCTGACCCTGTTCATTGTATCAGTAAATATTTATTCCCAGGAGAAAAGGGCCCTGGAGCTCACCGATATCATGCAGTTCCGGCAGATCAGTTCCGCGATCATCTCCGACAATGGCAACTGGGTTGCTCATGCATCTGTCCCGGATCGTGGCGATCCGGAGGTGCTCGTCTACTCTGCAGACGGTAAAACCAGTTTTACTATTCCGCTGGGCGATCAACCGGTGATCTCACCCGATGAGCAGTGGATGGCAGCGGTGCGTCCCGTGCCTGCAGAAGAGCAGGAAAAGTTGTCCAACGGCAAGGGCAACGGCAAGGGCAACGGCAAGGGCAGCGGCAAGGAGAGCGGACCCAAACAGGGGATGACGCTTTTGAACCTATCGACCGGGGAGCAGTCGAAATACGAAAACATCAAATCCTTCTCTTTTTCCAACAACGGAAAGTGGCTGATTTATCAAAGTTTTCCTGAAGA
>CAYOVC010000094.1:7397-8706 GCA_964407305.1 uncultured Bacteroidaceae bacterium
TGTCGGAATATGTAGCGATGGTGGTGAAGGATAGTTCAGGAACAGGTAACGGGGTGTTTATCGCACGGCTGAGCGCAACTTCGAACGCAGCGGTGCCGGTGTTTGCCGACAGCGGTGCATGGGCCGGCAACCTGGAATGGAACAACCGGATGGGCAGTCTGGCTTTTCTGGCGGGCGATACTGAGGAGGAGAAACGGCTGAATGCGCGACTGTACCTGTGGAAGCCCGGTGAAGAGGCTGCTGCCTTGCAGCGTTGCGATCCCCCGGGAGGGTGGCTGATACACCATACTAATAAGTTACAGTGGTCGGGGGATGGTGAGCGGCTGTTCATGGGGATCAAGCCTGAATCGGAGATCGTGAAAGAGGAGGAGAAGGCGGATTCGGTGGCTGACCTGTTCGACACGGAGGCGATTCTTGCCGGGCGGACGGTGGATGTGTGGCACTGGGACGATCCGTACATCAATCCCAACCAGAAAAAACGGTGGAAAGAGGAGAAGGATAGGGTCTATACCGGCGTTTTTTATCCCGATGGGGAGCGGTTTGTTCCATTGGCCGACCGGGAGATGCCGGGAATCGTTGTTGGTGAGTCTGATAAATATGTGATGGGGTATTCGAATGTTCCTTATGCAAAAAGGATGACGTGGGACGGACGGTATAGCGATTACTATCTCGTTGATCTTGTAACGGGGGATCGCAGGCTGGTTGTGGAGGAGCAGGAGCATGATGTGCGCTTGTCGCCCGACGGGATGAAGATGGTCTATTTCAGGGAGGGAAACTGGCATCTGGCGGATGCGGAGCGGCCTGAGCCGGTGAACCTGACAGCGGAGCTCGGGGTTCCTTTTGTGAATGAGGACTGGGACTATCCCGCTGATGTGCCGGGCTATGGTGTTGCCGGGTGGGTCGGTAAATCGGAGGCTGTTTTGATTTATGATAAATATGATATCTGGGCGTTTGAAACGTCTGAGGGAAAGGCGGAGTGTATTACAGAAGGGGAGGGGAGAATCAGGCGGATGCAGTTTCGGATCAGGAGGCTCGATCCGGAGAAAAAGTTTTTTGAGAGAGGGGAGACCCTGTTGCTGTCGGGCTACCACGACCTGGAGAAACATACGGCTGTTTATTCGCTGCAGGTGGGCAGGAGCGGGGTGAACAAACTGGTTGAGGAGCCGGCAAAATATACCATCAGGGCGAAGGCGAAAAACGCGGAGAAGATCCTCTTTACGCGGGAGTCGTATAGGGAATTCCCCGATCTCCGGACAACGGATATGAAATTCAGGAAGCCGCGGAAATTATCGGAGCTTGGCCGGCAGAC
>CAYOVC010000095.1:0-8693 GCA_964407305.1 uncultured Bacteroidaceae bacterium
TATGAATTCATAAAATGAAAATTTACTTTCAATGATTTTTTATATTCTGGCAGCTTTTTACTGCAATAGAATCTTATAAAAACAAAAACAATTAAAATGGTATGAAACATCCATGAGAATCAGTATTTACCTGCACGAGGATGATTATTATTCATGGATGTTCCATCTGGCAATGAAAAATAAATTATAAACAGATGAAAAAATTTCTATTTATTCTGGCAATTATGTTTTCCTTCCACTATCTGGTGGCTCAGGAACTGACCATTACCGGCAAAGTGACCGATACCAGTGGAGAACCCATTCCTGGTGTGAGCATATTGTTAAAAAGCACCACCCAGGGTTCCATAACAAATCTGGATGGCGATTACTCCATTGAAGTACCTGATAATGAGTCGGTACTCGTATTTTCTTTTATCGGATTCACCCCGGTAGAAGAAATTATCAATGGAAGAAATGTTATCGATGTGGTTCTGGAAGAGGAAGCAACGATACTCAATGAGGTAGTTGTGATTGGTTACGGAACCAACAGAAAGCAGGATCTTTCTGTGGCAGTTTCGAATATTTCTGTAGATGAAAGCTTTAAAGGCAGGCCCTCTTCTCTTGGAAACCTGCTTCAGGGGAATATGGCAGGGGTTCGGGTTGTGCAATCCGGTGATCCCACAAGTGCTCCTTCTATTTCCATCCGTGGCCGGGGTAACCGGGAAGGTGATGGTGTACTTTATGTAGTAGATGGTGTTCCAAATGCACCTTTTAATCCGGCCGATATCGAATCCATTTCTGTATTGAAGGATGCTGCATCGGCTGCAATTTACGGAGCATATGCCGGTTCCGGAGGGGTGATTATGATTACCACAAAACAAGCTTCGGAATCCACAAAAATGCATGTAGAAGTGAACTCCTGGGCAGGGGTGCACGAGGCGTGGAGATTACCGGAGGTTCTGACAGCTGAGCAATTCAACAGGGTTTGGGCGGATGCATCGAATGCTGCCGGGAGAAATATTCCTGCTGCTTACGATCCTTTGCAGTTTCCCTATGGGAATATTACCCGCACCAACTGGTTGGACGAAATTTTCCGTCAGGGATTCATTCAGCACTACGATGCCACCATCAGAGGAGGTTCTGAAGACCTTAAAGCACTGGCCTCTATCAGTTATGACGATGTAGAAGGTACACTAATAAATACCTATTCGAAAAAAATCACCTCGCGCCTGCAGGTCGATTATAAGATTACTGACTGGTTTGATCTGAAGCAGGATTTTGTATATGACTTTAACAATGGCCAGACAGATATTGGTGACGGACATACCGGTGTATTGTTTGAAGCCCTTGCTTATCCGCGTTTTGCTACCGTTTACGAATACGACAAAGAAGGAAATGTGGTTTACGGTGGTACGGTTCCCCGATGGGCAGCTGAAGCCGGATACAGTGTTGAGGCCGACCTCTACAACCCTGTAGCTCATATTAACCGCTATCGTCAGAATAACCCTTCCAACCGGCTTTTCTCTTCAACTTCGGCTACCATAGAACCTCTTCGTGGGCTGAAGTTTAATTCTACTTTTTCCTACGACCTGACCAACAATCGTTACGAGGAATTTGAAAAGAGAATGACAGCTCCGGGGCGGACGGATGATATGAATCAGCGAACTCTTGCAAACAGACTTTTTACCCGGTGGACCTGGAAAAACCTGATCACCTTCGACAGAAATTTCAATGGGAAACACAATGTTTCTCTCCTTGCCGGTTACACCGTAAATTATGCTAGCCGAAGGTATAACAAGTCCTATACACAGGATTATGATTTTGAATATCAAAACTTCACTATTCAACCCAATGCAAATAACAAATTCAGCAGTGCCCCCTACGAAGATATCTGGGAAGAAGCTGTAATTTCGGTTCTGGGACGTGCGGCGTATTCTTATAGTGACAAGTATTTTCTGACTGCCAGTTTGCGCCAGGACGCTTCCTCCAAGCTGAATCCGGATAACAATTCGGATGTTTTTCCGGCCGTTTCCGGTGCATGGAAAATCACTTCCGAGCCTTTTATGCCTAAATCCGATGTCCTTAGCTTTATGAAACTCAGAGCAAGTTGGGGAGAGGTGGGGAATATCCGTTCTGTAAGGCGTTTTATCTATTCTCCACCCCTGGCACAAAGTGAAGAAATGTACCTGGGCCCGAACAGTGATATTTATGTTACCGGCATCTACCAGAGCACTATCCCGAATCCCGATCTGAAGTGGGAACGCACCCAACAAACCAACCTGGGTGTTGATCTGGGATTATTCAGAAATTCTCTTTCTCTTTCATTCGACTATTTTAACAAAATAACCAAGGACCTGATTGAAGAAGCTCCTACTCCTTCCACTGCCGGAGTTGAGTCACCCCCTGAAGTGAATATCGGGGAAGTGAAAAATTATGGCTGGGAATTTACCCTGGCATATAACAAGCGCTTTGGAGAGGTTGATCTTTTCCTTGATGGAAATATCGGAAAAGTAAGCAATGAAGTTGTCAACCTGGGTTACCGTGAAGAAATCAGGCACAGTGATGATGTTAACTCCATGGCACCCCTGCGCTCTGTGGTTGGAAAATCCTGGTATTCCTATTACCTTATCGAGACTGATGGTATTTTCAGGACGCTCAGGGATATTCAGACCTATACATGGACTGATCCCCAAAGTGGGGAAACGCAGCTGGTTCAGCCCAATGCTCAGGTGGGTGACCTGAAATTCAAGGACGCCAACAACGACGGGGTTATAAATGATGAAGACCGTGTATACAAAGGGGCATATGAATTTCCTGATTTCAGCTATGGCTTTTCTATAGGCGCCCGATATAAAGGATTTGAGCTGAGGACTTTCTGGCAGGGTGTGTATGGAGCGAAAATATATAACGGGGTGAAAGCTATGACTTCCTCCGGCCTGAAAGGATGGAACATGACTACAGATATTCTGGATTCTTACGAATACGATCCAGGCTCCGGAGTACCCCGCTTGTCTATGGTTAGCGATCCCAATGGAAACTACTCCAGAGTGTCCGACTTTTTCCTCGAAAAAGGGGATTACCTGCGCCTGAAGAACCTGAGTTTGTCTTATACTCTACCATCCTCACTCTTATCCGGGATAGGATGGAATAACGGAGGAATTCGTATATATGTGAGTGGTGAAAACCTGATCACATTCACTGAGTACTCCTCTTTCGATCCCGAGATCAGTGCCAGAGGAGGTATTGACGATGGCAGGTTCCCGGTTTCAAGAACCTACAGCGGTGGGATTAACATTACATTTTAACAATCCAGAAAAATTATCATAATGAAACGAATAACTTTTATCATAACATTATTTTCGATGCTGTTGCCAGCATGCCAGAAGGATTTTCTTGAATTTGAGCCTTATGGTCAGCCCAGTAACCTGGGTGCAATGACCGACGAACAAGCCATGCAGGTTGTGTATTCATTATATGAATGGCAATACAGCGAGGGCACTACCGGACGTGGACTCTACTGGCTGGAAAATGCCTCCGATAATTTAATTACCGGCCGGACACAGGCGGAAGCGGCCAATATTAAGAATTTTATCGATTTCGATGGATCATCTGCCACTGCGCGTGCAGGAAGTGACGGAGCAAGCACCTGGCCAAAAATGTACCAGACCATTGCCAGGGCAAATTCCATTATCAGTCAGGTTCCCGGGACGACCACCATTTCCGAAGGAATTAAAAATCTGACCCTGGGAAATGCCTATTTCTGGAGAGGGTTTTCCTATCTCTGGCTTGCACCCTGGTATGGCGATAACGGGCCTAATGGCGGAATTCCCATTATTGATGAAAATACTCCGGTGGAAGAAATCGATCAACCCCGTCCCTCCTCAGTTCTGGATAACTACAATATGATCATAGCTGATCTGGAAAAAGCGGCAGAATATCTTCCACTTTTCAGCGAAATGCCGGCTGAACAGTATGGCCTCACCCACAGAACTGCTGCATGGGCCTTTGCTGCAAGGGCTGCCCTCTATGCCTCTCAATACGATGCTTCATATCTGGATGATGTGATTCGCTTTGCTGATCTGGTAATTAATGCCCGAATTAACAGCCTGGAGCCCAATTATCAGGATATTTTTGAAATTGACCACAACTTTGGCTCAGAATATATATACAGCGTTGCCAGTACCAATGAAAACGGTTCCAAATGGCCGGGCATCTCTTTTCAGAATGCAGGATTCGGTATTTACAATACCTGGGGATATTTTCAGCCTACCAAAGAGCTCTACGATGCTTTTGAACCCGGGGACAAGCGTCTGAAAACCACCCTGGTATTGCCGGGCGATACGGTTGACTTTGTAGGAAACCAGATTGTCTGGGAAATTAATCCCGCTACCACCTCCTCTCCTTCAGGAATGACCATGGGCAAATGGCTGGCTCCTTTCCGGGGTGCCGATGCTATTGGAACCCGGGTGAATCCAAGTGGAAACAATATGACTACTGACCTGCATATCGGACTGATTCGTTACTCGGATGTCCTGCTGATGAAAGCAGAAGCCCTGATCTGGAAAAACGGAGACGGCGATGCTGTCGCCACGGAAATTCTAAACGATA
The DNA here is from genome assembly GCA_964407305.1 of uncultured Bacteroidaceae bacterium. Classification (GTDB taxonomy): domain Bacteria; phylum Bacteroidota; class Bacteroidia; order Bacteroidales; genus M55B112. Next base: position 4,588 of record CAYOVC010000095.1, read on the forward strand.
TAAGGGAAAGAGCCGGATTGCCAAGAGATTCAAGAGCTACAAAAGCCCAACTCAAAAAGGAGCGTCGTTGCGAGCTTGCCTTTGAATGGGGAGCATGGAGATTCCAGGATATTATCCGCTGGGGCGATGGCGCAGAACTGCTGACTGCTCCCCTGCATGGATTCAATGATCCTTCGGGTGCCGATCCATCCAGTTGGGAAGTTTATGAAGTTTGGCCGGCCCGAAATTTCGATCCCTCAAAGCATCATGTATTTGCTATCCCTGTCGACCAGCTGGAAACAAGTGAAAATTTAGTTCAAAATCAATATTAAAGAAAACATAAACTGATGACAAAGTATTTATTTTTTACAGTATTTGGCCTCCTCGCTATGCTCACAGCATGCGAGAAAGAGTCAGACGGCCCCGATGACCGAAAACACGGGGTTACAGAAACCTTCTCATTTGTTGACCCCCTGACAGGGCAGACCCTTGAAAATGTCTATGAAGGAAGATTCCTGAAAACCGATGTGGTACAAATCTCTTTTAGCTCTTCTATGGAGATCGAAAAGATTGAAGTGACTACTTCACTCGGGCCCGAGCTTTATCTGACTAAAACGGTAAACGGAACCAGCACTTCTTTTGAGGTGGCGGCAGCCGACCTGAACCTGAAATTTGCTCAGTATGAAGAACTGTATATCGATGTTCATTATAATGATAAAGGCGATAAGGGATTTGATTATAACTCCAGCTCGTCCTTCACGTTTAAGGTATATGACGGCACGGATGCTACCATAGCACGACTGCACAATGAGGACGGAACGGTTGTTTCTTTGAAAACTACTGCCACAAATCTGGAATCTGCTTATGCCGATAACAGCAACAATGCGGTTTATACTTTCCTGGGTGATGGTGAAGAAGATGCCGACCCCGCTTACCTGACGGTTGAAGAACATCCCGACCTGCAATTCGGTGCCAGCGATTTTACCGTAAGTTTCTGGATACAGTCGAATCACGAGATCAGCGATCCCGCCTTAATCGGCGATATGGACTGGGACAGCTCGAATAATACGGGCTGGTTATTAGCCTGGAAAAACGGCTATATCCGCGCAGTGGTAACCAACCGGGAAGATGAAAACAATGAAAGCAAAACCAGTCTTGACCTCAGTGGTGAAGGGACTCCCCTTTTGGGCGACGAATGGCACCAGGTTGCCGTAGTGGCAGACAGGGATGGAAAACTGAGTATCTATATTGACGGACAACTGGCTGGGGAGAAGGATATGGAGGTGAACGAAGGCCAGCCTATTGTAAATATAGACAATGACCTTCCTGTCAACATTAACCAGGACGGTACCGGTTCCTATGGAGACCATCTTACTGCACAATTCAGAACCGTGGCTTTCTATACCTATGCATTGTCTGCACAGGAAATAATGGATGAATACAACAGAACCAAATAAATGATTTGAAAATGAAAGCGATGAATAAGTATATATTTCTTTTTACACTCAGCCTTTTTGTATTTTTCTCTTCCTGCGAAGGGGATGAGCTGCAACAACCCGATGGAAGACTGCTTGGGGTGGAAGTCAGCCTGCAACACAGGAATCCCTCTACAGGTGAACTGCAAACCAATGTTTTTAAAGACAAGTACCAGAGCAATCAGACCGTGGAAATTAACCTTTCCTCTACAAAGCAAATGGACAGGGTGGAAATAGTCAGTTCGGAAGAGGATGAGATTCTTGAAGTTCTGGAGGTAAATGGATCTGAGATCAGCTATTCGGTGGAGGTGTCTGAGCTGAATGTTCCTTTTGCTCAGAGCATGAATTTATATTTTCATGTATATTACGACGATAAAGGAACAGACGGATTCGATTATCAGTCGGTTCAAACTGTAGTCTTCAGCGTAATACACGATGCTTCCATAGTAGGCCTGCAAAAACAGGACGGTACTTTTATCAGCCTTGCAACCGAGAGCAATAATGTGGATGAAGTTTATCCGGACGAAGACGGTACCCCGGTAGCAAGATTTCTGGGTGAGCTTTCCGACCCCTCGGGTGGGGAACTGGATCCTTCTTATATGACCGTTCAGGATAATACATTGCTGAATTTTGGTTCCGGTGATTTTTCGGTCAGTTTTTGGATACAATCGAATCACGATGACAGCGATCCTGCCCTTATGGGAAATATGGACTGGGACAGCTCCAATAACACAGGATGGCTGATTGCATGGAAAAACGGCTGGATCAGAGCAGTGGTAACCAACAGAGAGGATGAAAACAATGAAAGCAAGACCAGCCTCGATCTCAAGGAAATAGGCACAAACCTGCTTGGAGACGAATGGAGACAGGTAATCATGACAGCCGACCGGGATGGTAAACTCAGTATCTATGTCGATGGCGTCCTGGATGGAGAAATGGATATGGAGGTAAATGCCGGACAAGCCATTGTTAGCGTTGATAACGGAAATCCGGTTAATATTAACCAGGATGGTACCGGTTCTTATGGGGACAGGCTGGATGCGGAGTTCAAAAAAGTGGTATTTTACGACTATGCATTGTCGTCTTCCGAAGTACAGAGTATTTATAGTTTAGGGAAATAGATAGTTTAACAACTTCAGTATTATGAACAAATCAGTATTCTTTTTTACCATTCTAATTTTGCTTTTCTCCTGCTCACCAAATGCTCCTGAACAAAAAGTTTCCACACATAAGAATTCACTTGTCTTTAATGCTGACGGAAAGTTGAAAATCGTTCAGTTTACCGATATCCACTATAAATCGACTTCCGACAGAAAACAAGAGAATCTTGATATTATGGAGCATGTTCTGGCAGTGGAAAAACCCGATTTTGTAGTGCTGACCGGAGATATTGTGAACGATCCGGTTGAACAGGGCTGGAAGGAAATTTCACAGCCCATGATCGATGCAAAGGTGCCATGGACAGTGACTTTTGGTAATCACGACGGGGAAACGGATATCAAAAAGGATCAGATCTTTTCAATGCTTAACGAAATGCCGTTGTTTATCGGTGAAAAAGGCACTGTAAGCGGGGTAAACAATTTTGCACTCCCGGTTTTATCGCACGACAGCACAAAAGTAGCTGCAGTATTGTATATGTTCGATTCACAGGAATATTGTGAGACCCGGAAATACAGCAAATACGATTTTATCCGCTTCGACCAGATAGCCTGGTACAGATCGGTCAGTGAGAAATTTACCCGGAAGAACCAAAACCGGGAAATCCCTTCTCTGGCCTTTTTTCACATCCCCTTGCAGGAATTCAGCCTGGTGAATGAGGAGAACAAGGAGAAGACAAGGTTTACCGGCCAACAGTTTGAGTCCGTAAAACCCTCAGGCGTCAATTCCGGATTGTTCGCATCATTTGTGGAAATGAAAGATGTATTTGCAGCCTTTGCCGGACACGATCATGAGAATAGTTTTATCGGTCAGCTGGGTGATATTTGTCTTTCCTACGGACAGGTTACCGGAGTTGAGGCAGTAGACACCAACATTACACGGGGCGCCCGTATCATAAAGATTTATGACAGCAGGTTTGCCCTGGAATCCTGGGTGAGAACCCCGGATAATCCCGAAAAACAATTTCATTTCTATTATCCGGAATCATTGGCGAAACCGCAAGAACATATCCATGCTTCAGTCGATCTTGAAAATCCCCAAAAAGGAATACGCTACCGTTATTACGAAGGACAAATACTGTTTTGCGACCAGATTAAAAATCTTCAGCTTAAGGAGGAAGGAACAGTGGAAAATATTTCTCTGGAACCGGCTAAGACAGACGACCACTTTGCTTTCGAGTTTGAAGGATATATTAAGGTTCCGGAAACCGGAATGTACAGCTTCTATACAAATTCCGATGATGGCTCCAGGTTGTATATCGGCGAAGAGCTGGTCGTAGATAATGATGGAAGCCACAGCAAAGCATACAAATCGGGTAATATTGGACTTCAAAAAGGATTTCATACATTTAAGCTTCAATATTTCGAAGATTATATGGGAAGTTCCCTCACTGCCGGGTATACTACACTTTCATCGCGCGAATCGACAGGGATTGAAGGCATGTTGTATTTTGAGGAATAAATAGAATACGGGCAACAATTCATATAATGAAAT
>CAYOVC010000096.1:0-8651 GCA_964407305.1 uncultured Bacteroidaceae bacterium
GGTTTATAATTAACAATTGCATCGTTAAAACCAATTCTTTCAACGATTCCTTTTGCTATCACATCAGATTCCTCATTGATGTTAAATAGTTGATACTTAACAGATGAGGAACCGCAATTTAATACTAGTACTATCATTTTTTTATGGGGTATTCTGTTAGTTTATTTCTTCATTCCTAGTGCCTGGTTGGCTGTGATGGCCACCAGGTTGACGATATCACTTACCGAGCATCCTCTTGAAAGGTCATTGATCGGAGCTGCCATTCCCTGCAATACCGGACCAATGGCTTCAGCCTTTGCCAATCTCTGGACAAGCTTATAAGCGATATTACCCGAATTCAGATCAGGGAATATAAGCACATTGGCATTTCCGGCCAGAGGACTTCCGGGCGCCTTTTTTTCACCGATCTCTTTAATCAGGGCAGTATCGATCTGAAAATCCCCGTCGATGATCAGGCTGGGATCCATCTCTTTGGCTTTCTTCGTGGCATGAACCACTTTGTCAACCATCGGATGCTGTGCACTGCCTTTCGTTGAAAAGCTGCACATGGCGATCCTTGGTTCAAAGCCCAGTATGTGCCGAACTGTTCCACCTGTGGCGACAGCAATTTCCGCAAGTTCATTTTCAGTCGGGTCGGGATGAACCGCTCCGTCTGCAAACACCAGGATACCGTTTTCGCCAAATTCCTTATCTTGTAGTATCATGATAAATGCACCGGAAACAACACTGATGCCAGGCATCGTTTTTACAATCTGAAACGCGGGCCTTAAAACGTCACCTGTCGAATTCATCGCCCCGGCAACCTCACCTTCAGCATCACCTGCTTTGATCATCAGCACACCCAAATACAACGGATCTTCCACAAGCTCAAGTGCCTGCTCCTGCGTAAGCCCCTTCAGCTTCCTGATTTCATACAGAAGGTCAGCATACTCCTGCTTTTTAGGATGATCCTTTGGATTGATCACCTGCGCCTTTTGAATATTGTTCAATCCGTATTTTTCCACAAGAACTGCAATCTCCACGGGATCTCCAAGCAAAATGATGTGAGCCAGCTTTTCCCTGATGATTTGATCTGCTGCGAGTATGGTTCTCTCTTCATTCCCTTCGGGTAATACGATCCGTTGACATTCCCGGGACGCCTTGTCCCGGATTTGTTTTAGTAAATCCATTGATTATCAGTTAATTGTTAAAATTATTTACAGATGTTAAAAGTAGTAATTTTTTAGCAAGTTACACAATGAAAAACCATGATGTAGATCATATTTCTTTTATCTTTGCCTCTTTCTGTATCTTTTAATAGCGGGAATTTCAGTGGCAGAACGATTGATCAACGAACGGATCAGTGATAAACTCCAATTCGAATTGGAAAGTTTGGAGCATTCGATGGAAGGAGATCTTTCGTCAGATTATTCCAGCAGATTAATGTATGCAACGGATGCCTCTGCATACAGGGAACTTCCCCTGGCTGTCTGCCGGCCAAAGAATGAAGCCGATATCATTAAACTTGTCCGGTTTGCCGGTAAAAACAAAATCACCCTGATACCACGTGCGGCGGGCACATCACTAGCCGGACAGGTGGTTGGCAGGGGACTGGTTGTAGATATTTCAAGATATATGACCAGGGTTATTCAGTTGAATGAAGATGAAGGCTGGGTTGAGGTCGAGCCCGGTGTGATTCCCGATGAACTGAATAAGCATTTGAAACCGTCCGGACTCTTTTTTAGTCCCGAAACATCCACTTCCAACCGCTGTATGATCGGTGGTATGATCGGTAATAACAGCAGTGGCTTGCACTCACTGGTATATGGCACAACCCGCGAACACCTTTTATCTGTAAGAATGGTGCTGTCGGACGGTTCTGTGGCCGAATTCGGAGAACTCAATGAGCAGGGGTTCAATGAAAAGTGCAAGCTCGACAGCCTTGAGGGCAAATTGTACAGGAATATCCGTGAAATCATGCAAAACAAGGAAAATCTGGCCGCTATAGAGGCTGAGTTTCCAGATCCTGGCGTAGTACGTCGTAATACCGGATATGCTCTCGATGAACTGGCCTCCACATCATTTTTCACTGGAAAAGATGCCCGTCACCCAACCTTTAATTTTTGCAGGCTGATCGCCGGTTCGGAGGGTACGCTCGGAATAATCACCGCTGCAAGGCTGCACCTGGATCCACTTCCTCCGGAAGAAAAGGCCCTCGTGCCGGTACATGTCGATTCTGTCATAGAAGCCATCAGGGGCAATCTCATCGCCCTAAAACATGCTCCGTCCGCAGTGGAGCTGATGGACAGAACCATCCTCGATCTTACAGCCGATAACATTCTGCAACGTAAAAACAGGTTTTTCGTTGAGGGCAGTCCCGGCGCTATCCTGATCGTTGAATTTGCGGGAGATACGATGGATGAGATCCATCAAACTGCTGCAGCCATGGAACAGGATTTCCGGTCAGCCGGCATCGGGTATCACTTTCCCCTGATTACAGGTCCCGATATACCCCGGGTGTGGAGCCTGAGAAAGGCGGGACTTGGTGTTTTGTCAAAGATGAAGGGCGATGCAAAACCTGTTTCCGTGATAGAAGATACGAGTGTTTTGCCCTCTAAATTAGAACGATATATATCTGAATTTAATCAATTACTTGAACTGTATAATCTCGAATGTGTTTACCATGCCCATATATCAGTGGGGGAACTGCATCTCCGTCCGGTTCTGAACCTGAAAGATGAAAAGGATGTCGGATTATTCCATACCATTGCACGGGAGACAGCCCTGCTTGTAAAAAAATACGGGGGATCGCTTAGTGGGGAGCATGGTGATGGCAGGTTAAGGGGGGAGTTTATTCCCCTGATGATCGGTAAACGTAATTTTGAACTGCTGCGGATTATAAAACAAACATGGGACCCGAATGGGGTGTTTAACAATGAGAAGATCATCGATACCCCTCCTATGAATACTTTTCTGAGATTTGAGCCTGGTCAGGCATTACCGGAACCCGAAACCATCTTCAATTTCAGCAGTGATGGGGGAATTCTCAGACACATTGAGCAGTGCAATGGATCGGGGGATTGCAGGAAGACGGAACTGACAGGGGGTACCATGTGTCCGAGCTACATGGCTACGAAGGAAGAGCGAACTACAACACGTGCACGGGCCAATATCCTGCGTGAATTCATCGGAAAGAACGGAAAACACAATCGCTTTGATCATAAGGAGGTCTATGATATCCTTGATCTCTGCCTCTCATGCAAGGCATGCAAATCTGAGTGTCCATCCAGTGTTGATATGGCCAAACTGAAAAGTGAATTCCTGCAACATTGGTATGATGCACATGGCATCCCTTTAAGAGCCAGGCTTATAGCTTATATTCCGACAATCAATAGGGCAGGATCGGTTTGCCCGGGAATCTTCAATTTTTTTATAAAAAACAGGTTTACTTCGGGGATCATTAAGCGCTTACTTGGCTTTGCTGCTCCCAGGAGTGTTCCCGAACTTAGTATAATAACTGTAAGGAGATGGGTAAAAAAGCATCTTGGTGAACTGAACAATACCTTGCCTGCATCTGCCCCGGAGGTAACCTATTATGTTGATGAATTTACCAATTACAACGATGCCCATATAGGTATTAAAACCATTCAATTGCTGAATAGACTGGGAGTGCGGGTTTTTACATCTAACGGTGCATGGAGCGGCAGAACATATATGTCAAAAGGATTGCTGCGTACAGCACGGAAATTGGCAGTCAAAAATGTTACTTTGTTCAGGGGACTGGTCAATGAGGAACGGCCACTGATAGGAACAGAACCCTCTGCCATTCTTAGTTTCAGGGATGAATACCCGGATCTGGTCGGAGATTTTTTAAGAGCCGACACAGTTGAACTGTCGAAAAATGCACTGATGATCGAAGAATATGTGGCCAGACTCCTGGATAAGGGACTGGTTGACAACGCATTGTTTACTAAGGACAAAAAATCTGTCAGATTACATGGCCATTGTCAGCAAAAGGCGGTGGCTGGCACATCAGAAACTATTCGGATGCTCTCAATTCCTGAAAACTATACCATTACAGAGATTCCTTCAGGATGTTGCGGTATGGCAGGATCATTTGGATATGAGAAGGAGCATTATGACCTCTCGATGAAAGTAGGTGAGCTGGTGCTGTTCCCGGAGGTGCGGAGATCTCCTGAAGATACTATTATTGCAGTTCCCGGTACCAGCTGCCGGCACCAGATCCTCGACGGGACCGGGATAAAGGGGCTCCATCCCGTGGAGGTACTTTATAATGCGTTAAAACAATGATTTTTAATTCATTATTAACAAACTGAATGATGTTAAAAAAGTTGCCGCTCTGGGTAAAGATCTTTATTGGAATGGGAATTGGGATTCTTTGGGGACTCTTTTCCATATGGGTCTCTATAGAGGAATTTACCCTCGATTGGGTCAAACCGTGGGGGAACATGTTTCTTAAATTATTGAAGCTCATTGCTGTCCCACTGATCTTCGTCTCCCTTGTCAAGGGAATATCCAGCCTTACCGATATCACCCGGTTATCGCGGATCGGACTAAAAACCATAGCAATATACCTTATTACAACCCTTATTGCTACGACAGTCGGATTGGGGATGGTCAATTTGATAGGTCCCGGGAATGTTTTTCCTGAAGAGAGACAGGCAGAATACAGGGAGGAGTTCATGGAAGATATCTCTGCGAAACAGCTTTTCGCAGATGAAGTGAAGGGGAGATCACCGCTGCATTTTCTGGAAGACATTATCCCGGAAAACATTGTGTTTGCTGCTGGCGACAATTCGAAAATGCTCCAGGTGATCTTTTTTGCTATTTTGTTTGCGCTGGCAATGGTGACCATAAAGAATAAGAAGATTAAGTATGTGAAAGGATTTTTTGATGGTCTGAATGAAATTATTCTAAAAATTATCGACCTGATCATGCGGTTTGCCCCGTTGGGTGTATTTGCCCTAATGGCCGGACTGATTGTTGATTTTTCCGGAGATTCGGAGCTTTTCTCGGCATTGGGTATGTATATGCTTACAGCTATCTCGGGACTGATGCTGTTGATTCTCCTGTTTTATCCGTTGCTGATGAGGCTCTTTACTGGAGTGCGCTACAGCGATTTTTTCAGGGGAATACTCCCCGCCCAGATGGTGGCATTCTCAACCAGTTCCAGTGCAGCAACCCTGCCTGTTACTTTGAAACAGGTGACCAATGAGTTCAGGGTATCCAAAACGATCGGAAATTTTGTTCTTCCTATTGGCGTAACGATCAATATGGACGGTACATCCTGCTACCAGGCTGTGGCTGCAGTCTTTATAGCACAGGTATTTGGGATCGACCTTTCCGTTACGCAGCAGCTCTCAATCGTTCTCCTGGCTGTAATGGCCTCGATTGGATCACCCGGAGTACCGGGGGGTAGTATCGTCATGTTGATCGTAGTACTCAGCTCTGTTGGTATACCTGTAGAAGGACTGGCACTGATATTGGGTGTTGACCGGCCGATCGATATGCTTCGGACTGTCGTGAATATCACGGGCGACTCAACCGTAGCTACACTGGTGGCCAAATCAGAGAGAGAGATCGATTATGAACCGGAAAATTAAGTGATTTTCCTGGTTCGGTGTAAACTGGTTCATAGTTTTACCTGGTACAATGCCAATATTTATAAACAATTACACGCATAAACAGGGTAAATAAACCCAACGAGAACCCAATAAATGCGCTTCACCGGAACATAAGTTACATATATAACATGTATCAAAGGAATCATTACCCCAAAAGGGTAGGGATGCACGCGATGCTTCGCATCTAATTACAAAATTATACAACAGTATACTAATTACAATTGTAATTCAACCAAACAGAAGGAATTATGGGCTATAGTACACACATGTAACCCATATTTTTAACATTGTATTGTGACATATGTAAACAGGATTATTCTTGCTTTCAAATTATCATATAATAATTATAACGTATTACATATTAATACTTTAAATAAACTATATAAAGTAATATTTAGCTAAATATAAGCATTTAACCGTAAAAACTGCTTATAAATCGTTATAATATGGATTTATTTCTTTATAAAACAGTATATTACATAGTTTATTTAAACAAAAAGAGCCTGTTCAGCATTGTTCACCAGGTACAGCAGGTTATTTCGGCCTAACATACACTTTATAAGGCGATTTCTGTATGCGCTGTCTAATATTTGTATAGATGAATTGAAATACTGGTAACGCGGTTAATTCCAGGTTTAATCAAGAAATACAACACTAAAATTACAACAGTAAATTATAAGTTACAATTGTAACAACACAAATATTACAATTGTAAACTAATAATATGTTACATTTGTAATAAAATAGGATATGTTGGAAGACCGGTTATTAAAGTTATTGGATGCGGAGCAATTATCCTCTGCAAAATTTGCTGATGCAATAGGGGTACAGCGTTCCAGTATTTCTCATATTTTATCTGGAAGAAACAAACCAAGCTTTGATTTTTTACAGAAAACCCTCAAGGTATTTCCTATGTTAAATGCTGATTGGCTGATACTTGGAGAGGGTAATATGTATGAGGGTAATCCGGAGCCTGTTGCTGGAGCTCTTTTTGAACAGTCACCTGGGTCGAAGGTTCCTACTGCGGATGAAATTACTGGTGATCAGGAAGAACGCAAAGATGTGCCGTCAGATTTAAGCGATTCTGAAGTTTCTGGTTCAGTGCTTGACACTAAACAGAATGAAAAAGTCAACAAGAAACAGCCCGGTTTGTCAAGTCATTCAACTGGCAAATTCATTTCACGTGTGATTGTTTTTTATAATGATAAAACCTTTGACTCCTATGAAATTGCTGAATGATTTCTACTATATTTGCCAAAAAACCGGATGTACAGGCTTCTGATCAGACCGATTTTGTTCTTATGGCCACCCGAACGGGTCCATCACCTGCTTGTGGGTTTCATACAATTTTTTTTTCGAATTCCTGGTATTGCTGCATTTACACGTTTGGTTTACCGAGTGAACGATTCCGCTCTTCAGACTGAATTTCTTGGAATGAAGTTCCATAATCCGGTGGGTATGGCTGCCGGATTTGATAAGAATGGTGCTTTTTACAACCAGTTTTCCGATTTTGGTTTTTCGCATATTGAAGTGGGTACTGTAACACCAATGGGACAGCCCGGGAATCCCAAACCCCGCAGTTTCAGGATCCCTGCCGATAGGGGGTTGATTAACATGATGGGGTTCAACAATGAAGGAGTGGATGCACTTGTACGGAAACTTGCCAAAAAACGGCGCAAAGGGCTCATTTTAGGCGGTAATATAGGAAAGAACACCCTTACCCCTAATTCAGATGCAGTTGCTGATTATGAGGCTTGTTTCAGGGCTCTTTACGGACATGTGGATTATTTCGTGGTAAATGTGAGTTGTCCGAATATTTCCAACCTTCACGAATTACAGGACCAGGGTAAGCTGGAATCAATTCTTCAGCAGCTTGCTGCGGTAAGGAGTGAAATGGAGAAACGGACCCCGGTACTGCTCAAGATTTCTCCTGATTTGAACAACAAACAGATTGATACAACCCTTGATATTGTTAAGAAATATGGAATAGATGGAGTGGTGGCCACCAATACAACGATCGGCCGGACGAATTTAAAAACTGACCCGGAGGTCATTCGTGCCATCGGAAACGGCGGCATGAGTGGGGCTCCGCTTACATTGAGGAGCCTGGAGGTTGTACGATATATATCTGAGAGAACGGATGGAAAACTTCCGGTAATCGGAGTTGGAGGGATCATGTCAGTGCAGGATGCACTCAACATGCTGGATGCCGGTGCAACCTTGATCCAGGTGTATAGTGGTTTTATCTATAATGGGCCAGGCTTTGTACGGCAGATCAACCGTGCAATACTGAAGAGACGTAAAAAGTAGTTATAAGCCTGCTTTATCTCTACGAACAGCCCGATGCATTGCTGCAAAATCATAAATCCTCGAATACGTTTGTATATGGCGTCTTAGGATTTTTACGGACGGGTCATGATTTCACTTCATTCGAATGGGCATATCCGGAACCATTACAGCTCTGTTTTTAAGTTCCCTCACCGGGTCAGGCAATACGGAATAATTGACAGGTAGCAGAGCTGATTTCTTTACAGCCGGCGAAGTACCTGTAATCTCCTCCAGCGCCCTGGCCAATATCGGATCGGTAATATCGCCAAACGGTTTCATGTCAAGAACATTGTCATCTATATAAATATCGGGTAGCAGTCCATCGTTAAAATCAGTATATCCGATGGAATTGGCAAATTTAAATACCAGCGGCTGGAGTGCCCAACTATGTCTTGGTGGCTCTTCAAGATCTGGAACCGTGAACGAACCATAGAATTTTCCTTTAGTATTTTCACCTATCTGGATGGTCTTCATATGGGGTTCAAGGCCGATGATAATCAGTTCCGAGGCCGATGCTGAATGTGGACCGGTCATGAAATATACATCCGTTAAATCAAGGTTTACGGACGGATCATCTTCAAAGAATACAACCAGGTTTTCAGATTCAGCTCCACCTTCTTGCTTAAAAAACTCCTGGTACGCTTTGTTCCACTGGTATTTGACAAATATGTTCTTATTACCGGGTACATTTGCGGGACT
>CAYOVC010000097.1:0-8633 GCA_964407305.1 uncultured Bacteroidaceae bacterium
ACGTCTGCCAACGGGTAAGCATGGTCATAAGGCGGAAGGGTATACTCCAAAATCTCCTCCATCCTGCCATGCTCCGAAGGCGAAGCCGGGTCGGTTATATCGATCATCACCAGGTCGGTGTAGCTGTCGAGGTACAGTATATTGTCCTTAATAGCCATATCCACGTTACCGGGGATGGGGATATAAGATACCGGGGCGGGGGAGGAGGGATCGGAAATATCAACTACATGTACCCCTTCCATAAATTCATTGATAAATATGTAATCATCTTTGAAATAGATTTTTCCCGGACGTTTTATCTCCTCGGGAGCTGTTGCCTCAATCGATTTTCTCAATTCCTCATAGGAGAGATACACCGGGACATTGGCCGTCTGGGTCAGAAACTTTCTGTCTTCACAGGATGTAAGTATGATAACTGCCAATACGAATATACCGGGGATGGTGATGCCTCTTTTCATGGTTTAAGTTTTTCTTTAGGATGCAAGGTTGTTATTTCAGGTTGCGTTAGAAGGCAAATAGTTTTTTTCTACATGCTATTTAGCGCGATATAAATAATTATGCAATAGGTATTTGGATCTGTTCTGTCCCTTTCAAATAATAAAGTTTGATAGAACCAACGCAACCCGCACAACATTCTGTTCATCTTGTCAACAAACCACATAAACCGAAAATCATGACTAAAAGAATCTTTATTACCCTTATTACGGCGATCCTGTCGATCACGGCTCTTCATGCACAGCGGACCGACCGGGTGATCCTGAAAAACGGAACGACCATCACTGGTGATGTTGAAAAAATTATCCCGGAAGAGTCGATCACCATCAATGACAGAGCCGGAAACAGCTGGGTCTTTTCCATGGCCGATGTGGCAGAGATCGACAAGGCCGAGATAAAAAGGATCAACGGCGGCAGCGATGTCAGCATGGGATGGGTGAACATGAGCACCATCGGGGTACTCGCCGGATCGCAACAAAGCGAATATATCGCTCCCTTCAGTATGCAAACCTCATTTGGGTATTTTTCCCAGAAAGGTATCTATACGGGGTTGTTAACCGGACTGGAGTTTCTCAATGTCAATCATATTCCTTTGATGCTCGATTTTCAGTATGCACTGGGCAGGGGAGATGTGGTTCCGGTGCTTATCGCACGCGGAGGATATGCACTGCCTTCAAAATGGGAGGACAGTTATCACAATACCGACTATACCTACCAGGGAGGTATTGCCGGTGCAATCGGTGCCGGATTGAAAATAGGCAGCCGCGATGGTTTTGCCTGGGATGTGAGCCTGCTGTACAGGCATATGCAGATTAATTATACCGAGTCGTACGAATGGCAATCGTATGACAATTCATATAAGGATATCTATAACAGGATCGAATTACGGATAGGATTCTATCTTGGGGTGAAAAGTTTGTTTAAATATTAAATCCTTTCTTTTATCTTTGCGGTTCCAAATGCCGTTATTTAATGAGTGAGAAAAACGAGCCGATTTTCGATAACGAGGAATTTCTGGAACTGCTTCAGAAGTATGAGTCAATGAAAAACAGCAGGCACTCCGCCTTTTTCGATGTAGAGGAGTATGAACAGATCATCGACTATTACCTTGACGAGTTCCAGTATGACGAAGCTGCTGAGGCAGCGCAGCTCGGATCACAGCAACATCCGGCCTCCGTTGAAATCAAGTATAAGGTGGTGCACATCTATCTCGAACAGGGGATGGGGAAGCATGCGCTGGAGATCCTGGAGCAGATCCCCGGTTGGGAGCATTCAAATTCTGAATTCTACTTTCTCAGGGGAACAGCTTATTGTCTGACCGGCCGCATCCATGAGGCGGAAAAGAACTTTGACAAGGGACTTTCAATTTCAGCGGAGGATCCGTTTGAAGCATTGCTCAACATCGCTATAGCGTTTGAAAATGCACGGCAGTACAGGCATGCCATCAAATACCTGGAGCAGGCCCGTGCCATTAGTCCGGAATACCTCTCGGTGATCTACGACCTCGGCTATTTTCATGAGCGGCTCGACAATTACCAGAAAAGTATTGAATATTACCAACAGTACCTCGATCTCGATCCCTTCTCAGAAAATGTCTGGTACAACCTGGGGGTGGCCTACTTCAAACTCGATCAGCCCGAAAAAGCCATTGAGGCATACGATTTTTCCCTCGCACTGAACCCGGATTATGCGTCAGCCTATTTCAACAAGGCCAATACCTATAACTCATTGTCAAAATACGGCAAAGCGATCGATACAATTCTGGAATTTCTCGAAATAGAGCCGGATAATGCCCAGGGACTGATATTTCTCGGCGATGCCTATGAGCAGACCGATCAGTTGCAGAAAGCGCTGAAGGTTTATAAAAAGGTGATTGAGCTGGACAACACTGATAGCGAAGGATGGTTCGGAGCAGGTATGGCACTCTACCAGATGAATAAATATGATGAGGCGGCCATCTACCTCCTGAAAGCATTGGAGTTTGATAATCAGAACACCGACTACTGGGTTAACCTGGCCTATACATATGAAGAGTTGAAAAAGTGGGAGGAGGCTGCAAAGTGCCTGGGCCAGGTCGTAAAGATTGATCAGACTGACATTGAAGCATGGAACTCACTGGCGCGTTTATATATAAGGACAGATAAACTGGAAGAGGCGGTGACCATCCTGAGAAAGGCCATGGAGGTGTTCCCTGGTGATGAGTACCTGAATGTAAAAATGGCCTCCTGTCACTACCGCCTCGGAAACAGGTCCGCAGGTTACAATTTTCTTGAAAAGTTGCTGAAGATGAACCGCAAACTGGCCATCGATTTTATGATGCTCACAGATGACTCATTCCTCGACAGGGCCGCCCGCAAACTGATCGATAAGTATATCAAATAAAATATATCATGAACTTCGAACTACCGTTTATTCCGGAAAGAACTGCCAAACCCAGGGAATCCGGACTCACAATGATGATGGATAAGGGACTCAGTCTGCAAGAGGCAGAGGCATTCTGTGAAACGAGCGCCCCCTTTACCGACCTGGTGAAATTCGGCTTTGGAACCGCCCTGATCGTCAAGAACCTGAAAGAAAAAATAAAGCTCTACCGCAATGCAGGCGTGGAGCCCTATTTCGGGGGAACGCTCTTTGAGATGTTTGCGGTACGGAACATGCTGGACGATTATCAGCGGTTCGTGGACCAGTTCGGTATCACAACGATCGAGATCTCCGATGGCTCCATGAAGATTGAACCTGAAGAGAAAGTAAAGATGATCAGACGGTTTGCTGCCAGCAAGCGGGTGTTATCAGAGGTCGGAACGAAGGTGAAAGGAATCGTTATTCCCAACGAGGACTGGGTGATGCATATGAAGGCTGAACTCGAAGCAGGGGCCTGGAAGGTGATTGCAGAGGCACGGGAATCCGGCACGATCGGGATTTACAATGCCGATGGCTCGGCGAACGGGGAGCTGATCGACGACATCATGAAGGAGATCTCTGTCGACGATGTATTGTGGGAGGCTCCTGTAAAACCTCAGCAGGTGATGTTCATCCAACTGGTGGGCGCCAATGTGAACCTGGGCAATATCGCACCCAATGAAGTATTCTCCATGGAGGCTCTGCGACTGGGCATGCGGGGTGATACATTTTTCGATTACCTGCCAGCGGAATTCCAGGACAAGCGGCAGCTGTGATCATTATCTTTTTAAGAAATTTTTCAGACCCGTGAAAAGAACCCCGGTAAGTTCTGCAGTTATTAGCCATGTAGATTCCTCTTACCCTTAATTTTTAGACCCGTGAAAAGAAACCTAAAACAATACCTTCTCATTGTATTAAAAGGAGCCGGAATGGGGGCTGCAGATGTTGTGCCCGGTGTTTCCGGCGGTACGATCGCCTTTATTACCGGCATCTATGAAGAGCTGATCCACTCCATCAAATCGATCGACATTGAAGCCGTCAAACTGTTCTTTACCGGCAAATGGAGATCCTTCTGGAAACATATCAACGGTAATTTCCTGCTTTCCGTGTTTGCCGGGATATTCATTGCAGTGGTTTCACTGGCACGGCTGCTCGAACACCTGCTCGAGAGTCAGCCCGTACTGATCTGGTCCTTTTTTTTCGGACTGATCCTTATCTCTTCCTGGGTGGTGGCCAGGCGCATCAAACAGTGGAACTACTCCAAGGTGGTTGCCCTTGTTGGTGGTATCGCCATCGCATTTTACATTACCAGTGTCACCCCTGCCGTGACAACCAACGCAGCCTGGTTTATCATACTTTCCGGAGTGCTGGCAAGTTGCGCAATGATCCTTCCGGGGATCTCGGGAAGCTTCATTTTGCTGTTGCTGGGTAAATATGCCTTTGCACTTCGTGCCGTCAATGAAGCCGACCTCGGAGCCATTTTTCTGCTGGGTGTGGGGGCGGTGATCGGACTTTTGAGCCTGTCAAGGCTGCTCTCGTGGCTGTTCAAAAAATACCATGACGGAACCGTGGCGATCCTCGCCGGTTTCATGATCGGATCGCTCAACAAGATATGGCCCTGGAAAGAGACCGTTGAAACAGTGGTCATCGAAGGCGTTGAAAAGCCGCTTGTGCAGAAAAATACAGTGCCCGCTGCCGGACAATCCGGCGATCAGCTCGCAACAGCAATCCTGATGATGATGCTTGGCATCGGCCTCATCCTGCTGTTCGAACTGGCCTTCAGGAAAAAAGAGACGCGCTGATTTTTGGTTCCTAACCAAAAGATTGCTTATTTGTGCAGGATTCCAACCAACCAGAGCATGACCATGAGAAAATACGGACTGATCGGATACCCGCTGGGACACTCCTTCTCAAAAAAGTATTTCACGGAAAAATTGAATAACGAGAAGATTGCTGATGCGGTATATGACAATTACCCGATCGAGGATATCGCACAGTTCGAACCGCTCTATAAGGGTGATCCGAATTTGAAGGGGCTGAATGTGACCATCCCCTATAAGGAGCAAATTATTCCCTACCTGGATGTACTGAGCGAAGATGCGAGGAACATCGGTGCGGTGAACACTGTTTGTCTGTGCACAAAAACCGGCAAATTGGTGAAGGTGGGACACAATACCGACGTTCCCGGGTTCAGGAAGTCGCTGTTGGAACAGCTGAGCGCTAAGCCGCAGCAGGCGATCGTGTTGGGGACCGGCGGGTCGTCGAAGGCGGTGGTGTATGTGCTGGAGGGGATGGGCGTGGAGGTGATCCGTGTATCAAGCTCGGGGAAGGAGGGGGCTGTAGGGTATGGCGATCTGACAGAGAAGCTTGTTAGGAGCGCGAAGCTCATTGTCAATACCACACCGCTGGGGATGCATCCGGCGATTGAAGGTTTTCCCGATATCCCGTACGACGCACTTACCAGCGACCACCTGCTGTTCGACCTGGTCTATAACCCGGCAGTGACTAAATTCATGCAGATAGGCAGAAACCGCGGTGCCAGCGTCGTAAATGGCCACGACATGCTCGTATACCAGGCCGAAGAGTCATGGCAGATCTGGAACAGGAAGTAATTCAATTATTGATGCTGCCGGTCCGAAACTGATCCACAAAGAAGCGTTGATTTTCACTCCCCATACCCCACATCCACCAAAAACAGCCCTTTTGCCGGTGCGCTCGTGCCGGCAAGACTGCGGTCCTTTGCTTCGATCACCGTCCTGATCTCCTCCGGTGCCATCTTGCCGCTGCCGATCTCAATCATCGTTCCCACAATAGAACGCACCATATTGCGCAAAAAGCGATCGGCACGTATCTCAAAATCGTACCCGTCGTCGTGGGCCGTCCATACCGCCTCCATAATTTTACAGTCGTTCGTTTTTACATCGGTGTGCAACTTGCTGAAGCTGGTGAAATCGTTGTATTCCTTGAGTATCCCGCTTGCAGCATTCATACGCTCCACATCCAGATCGGCATAATAGTAGTAACAGAAAGGGCGGTTGAACAGCGGCTTTGTTTTCCTGATCATGTAGATATACTGCCTGTATGTCGCTGAAAACCGTGCGTGCATCGCATCATCCACCCGTGAGATGGCATGGATCGCAATGTCGTCGGGCAGGTATCCGTTGAGCCTGAAGACCAGCTCCTCCTGAAGGTCGATATCTTCGGTATCGCTATCGAAATGTGCTACGAAATAGGAGGCATGCACCCCGGTATCGGTTCTGCCGCAGCCTGTAAGGGCAATTTCTTCCTTCAGCAGGGTGGTGAAGGCCTGCTCGAGTGTCTGCTGCACCGTCGCCGCATTGGGCTGCACCTGCCAGCCGTGGTAGTGGGTGCCGTCATAAGATAGTTCAACAAAATAGCGCATCATTGATCCGGGTTTTTACTGTTGCAAAATAATTAAAAATCGCGAGGGAACCCATTCTTCAGGCGGTTAACAATTTTTAACACCGCTTATGGAGGAATTATGAATGACTGGTTTATTTTTGTAATCACTAAAAAACAAGGAAATTTAAATAATACTGTATGAGTGATTCAGTCAATATCAAGGAGCTAAACGAGCGGATCAGGCAGGAGAGTGAATTTGTTGACCTGGTTACGATGGAGATGCACAAGGTAATCGTGGGACAGAAAAACCTGATCGAGCGGTTGCTGGTCGGGCTGTTATCGGATGGCCATATTTTACTCGAAGGGGTTCCCGGACTTGCAAAGACTTTAGCTATAAGCACATTATCGAATATTATCGATGCAAAGTTCAGCAGGATCCAGTTTACGCCCGACCTGTTGCCGGCCGACCTGCTGGGAACAATGATCTATAGTCAGAAAAAAGAGGAGTTCATCGTTAAAAAGGGACCGATCTTCGCCAACCTGATCCTGGCCGACGAGATCAACCGGTCGCCTGCCAAGGTGCAATCTGCCCTGCTGGAGTCAATGCAGGAGAAACAGGTTACCATTGGGGAGCAGACCTATCCGCTGGAGCGCCCCTTCCTGGTAATGGCAACGCAGAACCCGCTGGAGCAGGAGGGAACCTATCCGCTGCCGGAAGCGCAGCTCGACAGGTTCATGCTGAAGGTGATCGTGGGGTACCCCGGGAAAGAGGATGAGCGGATGATCGTTCGTGAAAACCTTGGCAAAATATTCCCGGAGCCGAATGCCATCCTGAAGCCTGCCGATATCATGAAGGCACGTGAGGTGGTGAAGGAGGTCTATATGGACGAAAAGATTGAAAACTATATCCTGGATATCGTTTTCGCAACACGTTTCCCCGACCAGGCAGGTTTGGCACAATATGTGTCTATGATCCAGTATGGAGGATCACCACGCGCAAGTATTAATATGGCAAAGGCGGCGAAAGCATATGCCTTTATCAAGCGAAGGGGATATGTGGTTCCGGAGGATGTGCGGGCGGTCTGTCATGATGTGCTGCGGCACAGGATCGGGCTGACCTATGAAGCAGAAGCGGAAAATATTACAACGGAGCAGGTCGTCTCGGAAATTCTGAATCATGTTGAAGTACCTTAAAAAATGATGTTGAGAACAGTCATACTACTGGTGTGGATCTCCCTGCCTTCTGCGGTGAGGGGACAGGAGGTACTATTGATCGGGATGACAAAGGATGATGTACAGGCACTGGTAAAAAAGGAGTACAGGGATTTCGCCACGGACAACAGCATCGTCAGACAGCAGTTCAACTACCTGAAATATGTAAACGGAAGACAAACTGTTACATGGATCATCTACTTCTCTGATGATGATATCTGTACATCGGCAAAAAGGGTGTGTGATTATACCGAGTATGACTTCGTACTGGATGCACTGGATGATGCCTGTAAAAAGGTGGATAAGCAAACATGGAAGTGCCGGTCCGGGAGGAAGGGCTATATTGTCTCCCTGGTTGAACATGACTGGTACTTCACGGTGCAGCAGCGGCTCGCGGAAAAATAGAAGGAATATTGAATCGTTGATTGTGGTGAAAGAGCAGACAGAACTTCTGAAAAAGGTAAGAAAGATCGAGATCAAATCGCGTGGTCTTACCAGGCAGGTTTTTGCCGGACAGTACCACAGCGCTTTCAAAGGGAGGGGCATGACCTTTTCCGAGGTGCGTGAGTACCAGTATGGCGACGATATCAGGGCGATCGACTGGAACGTCACCGCCCGATTCAACCATCCATATATAAAGGTACACGAAGAGGAACGCGAACTGACGGTCATGCTGCTGATCGATGTCAGCGGTTCGGGCGATTTTGGTACCCGTTCACAGCTTAAAAAAGACCTGATCACCGAAGTGGCCGCGGTACTCTCCTTTTCTGCCATCGACAACAATGACAAGATCGGGGTGATCCTCTTCAGCGACCGGGTAGAGAAGTTTATCCCACCCCATAAAGGAAGAAAGCATATTCTTCGGATTATCAGGGAGCTTCTTGAGTTTACACCGCAGAGCAGCGGAACAGATATTTCCGAGAGCCTGAGGTACCTGACAAATGTGATCAAGAAACGTTGTACCGCATTTTTGATTTCCGATTTCAGGGATGCCGGTTATGCACGATCATTGCAGATCGCCAACAATAAGCACGATATTGTCGCCCTGCATGTTTATGACCGCAGGGAACGTGAACTGCCCAGGGCCGGCCTGTTGCGCATCAGGGACAATGAGTCAGGCAGGGAACGGTGGGTCGACACCGGACTGGCAAGGGTGCGTGAAG